>CAZJLQ010000129.1:0-4949 GCA_964546675.1 uncultured Synechococcus sp. | reverse complement strand
TCCGGAAGGTGGCGGCGATCCCATGGGTGGCATGGGCGGAATGGGTGGCATGGGCGGAATGGGAGGTATGGGCATGCCCGGAATGGGCGGCATGGGTGGTATGGGCATGCCCGGGATGATGTGAATCAGTCAGCCATGCACTGGCTGTAGGCATTCACCTGCAGATCAACCCCCGTAATCGCAGTGCCCACAACGACGTTGTCCGCTCCGGCATCCAGTGCCGAGCGGGCAGCCTCGGGCGAATCGATCCCTCCTTCACAGATCAGACGCACACTGGGATTCAGGACACGACGCAGTTCCGGTAAGAGCTTGATGGCTGGAGGTGTGCATTCCGCCGTTTCCTCCGTGTATCCGTACAGGGTGGTCCCAACCCACTCGAAGCCCAGTTCACCAGCCAGAGCCGCATTTTCGAGCGTGTCAACGTCTGCCATTAACGGGGCCTGCAATTCATCGCGGCACCGCTGAACCAATTGGCCGAGAACCTGTCCATTGGGCCGTGGGCGCGATGTTGCATCCACAGCGATCAGATCAGCACCGGCCGACCAGACAGCCTTGATTTCTCTCCACCCTGGCGTGATGTAGACGCTGCTCTCTGGATACGTGCATTTCCAGAGACCGACAATCAGAGCATCGGGACAACGACGACGCACCGCACCGATGTGTTCGGGACTTTCCAGTCGAACGCCAACGGCTCCATTCAGTAACGACGCCTCCGCCATCGCGGCAATCACTTCGGAATCACGCATTGGCGATCCGACAGGTGCCTGCACAGACACAATCAGACCTCGCTTGAGGTCATGGTCATTCTTGATCATGACGGTCTCAGGACGCTTGTGGCAGAGCACCGTCCGCACCAGGCAACCAACGTCTCAGCGAGCGGGGCGTACTCAGCGGCGGAGGCGTTGCAGCGCGACGACTGCTCAGTGTGGGGATCGATGATGGGATCTCTTGATCCGGATCGATGCTGAGGGACTGAGCCTGATCCGATTCAGGTTGAACCGCATGATCTCGATCGGATGGGGACTCGAATGACGCGGACTGGAATGACGTGGACTCGAATGGCAAGGCATCCCGCTCATCGGTCTCAGATCTCAACGAATCGTCTTGCGCTGCCCCACCAGCCGCTTGGACCAGCTCTTCCGGATTCAGCTCGTTGCTCTCCTGTTGGGCTCTGTAGTCCTCAAGGGAGGTGACGGGCTCGACGGACTCAAGCGCCACGACTGATGTTTCAGAGTGGTTTTGGGATCCATCGGACAGTGCCAAGGCAGGCAGAGAAGCCAGGCCATAGCGATGAACCCACTGGCTCCTCAGCACATTGAGGCGATGAAGGTCACCATCACTGGCAGCAGCCTGGATCAAGTACTCGAGGGAGTCCCGCCGTGTCGACGGCTGCTGAAACGAAGAGAGCGGCACGGATTCAAGAGAGTTTGCGGTTGAGCAGAGGGCGGATCAGCAGAAACAATCCGACCGTGAGCCCCACCAAAACAACCAGACATGTTGTTCCTGTGACGTCGCCATAAGGCGCCTCGAGCAGAACCGCCGAAAGATCGAGAGGACCTCTGTAAGCGGCCCGTATGGGCTCAATGGCGAAGGTAAGTGGATTTAGCGCTGCAAGCCAGCCCAACCACCCCGGCATGAACGACAACGGCGCCAGCGCTGTGCTGGCGAAGAGCAGGGGAAGATTGGCCACGAAGATCACGGCGATCAGTTCAATGTGACCGGGAAGAGCGAAAGCCAAGCCCAGACTCAGGGCGGTGACGGCGAAGACGAGCAGCAAAAGAGTACCCACGACGAGCAAAAACCCTGCAGCACCTGGCCATCCGTAGCCCAGTAGCGCCGCCGTCAGCATGATGGCGAGACTTTGAACAAGGCTGATCGCGGTGATGTAGATCACCGAGGCCAACACGATCGAACTACGGCTGCGCAGCGGTGCAACAAGCAGGCGGTTCAAGAAGCCAAATTCACGATCGAACATCACCGGAAGACCGGCATTCAGGGCACCACTGAATGCCGTGAACACAATCACGCCAGCGCCGAGAAAACGGCCATAACTGATTCCGCCAGGCAGGAGACCGTCGGGGGCATTGGTGAACAAAGCCCCGAAAAGAATCAACCAGATCAAAGGCTGCAGCACACCGGCCACGAGTGAGGACGGTCGGCGTGCGAGCTGAAGAAAAAGCCGACGGGTCAGCGCCAAGGTTTCCTGAGCAAGCTCAGACCACGCACTTCTCTCAGGATCGGGAACCGCAACGGACAGGCTGGGGGATGTCATGGGGAGGATTTAAAAACTTGGACAAAACAGAGCGAACGCTTCATCGAGCCAATCGTTAGCGCATGGCCTGGCGGCGTTCCTGCTTCACATCTCTCTGACCGGCAACGGCGAGTTCCGCATCCATCAGAGTGCGGCCCGTCGCCTGCAGGTAAACGTCGTCCAGGCTCGGGCGGCTCTGGGCCAAAGCGAACACCGGCAAGCCAACGTCGAGAAGACATTCACGCAGTCGTGCGATTACAGGCTCGTTCTCGACAACGAGATTGAGCGAGTAACCCTGGGACCTGTTGATCACGACCTGTCTCACACCTGAAACCTGACGAATCAGCTCAGAAACCCGTTGTGCTTCCTCTTGATCACTGAATTCACGCACACGGAGTGTGACCCGGTCGCCTCCCAAGCGACGTTTGAGCTCATCGGGTGAACCTTCCGCAATGACCGTTCCGGCATCGATGATCGCCATGCGATCCGCCAACGCCTCCACCTCCTCGAGGTAGTGGCTGCTGAGCAGAACACTGGTGCCCTGACGCACCAATCGCCTCAACAGATCCCAGATCGCGGAACGACTTTCGATATCCAGGCCGACTGTCGGCTCATCCAGCACCAGCAGTTTTGGACGGTGCAGCAAACCCGCCGCAAGATCGAGGCGTCTCCGCATCCCGCCGGAATAGGTTCCGCAACGGCGATCGATCCAATCGGCCATCCCCAAACGATCGATCAGTTCAGCGATCCGTTCGTCTCGGACACTCTTTCTGAGGTGATAGAGATCTCCCTGCAATTGGAGCAGCTCCCTGCCGGTCAAGATCTTGTCGATAGCAACCTCCTGGGCCACATAGCCAAGAACCTGTCGCACTGCCCTGGGTTGATTCAGGGCATCAAGGCCGGAGATGGTCACCGTTCCCTGATCGGGAGAGAGAAGCGTGGCAATGATGCGAATTGCCGTGGTCTTACCGGCACCGTTTGGACCAAGCAGACCGAACAGACAACCCTCAGGCACATCAAGGGTCAGATCCCGGAGTGCGTTGACCGAGCCATAGGACTTGTGGAGATTTCGCAGTTCAATCAACGCCATCGCAGGAGCGCCATCCGGTTTTTGCAGTCCTCGAGGAATTTTAAAGAGATCAATGAGGCGTGATTTGAGCCAGAAGCATCCACACCTGCTGATCGAAGGTTGTGGCCAGTGCTGTACGGCTCAGGATCAACAACAGGCAGATGCCGAAGAGATAGAGGATTGACCAGCGAAACAGCCCTTTGGCCTTGGTGAGGTTGTCGGGATCATGGGCCAGACGGCCGACCATCTGAAGCAGCCGACCATTGAACGGCAGCAACATCAGTCCGTAAAAAACCCCGCCCGTGGGGAGAGCCACCACGCCCAGACCACTCAGAAGAACCGTCGCCCAGCCGTAACGATGAATGGCGCGAGCGGTGACCAAAGGCCCCTTCACCACAGGCAGCATCGGAATCCCCACAGCTCGGTAGTCCTCACGGAGCAACAAAGCGAGGGCCCAGAAATGCGCAGGGGTCCAAACCATCACGAGGGCGAACAACCACCAGCCGCCAAGACCGATGTGACCTGTTGCGGCAGCGGCTCCCACGAGTGGAGGAATCGCCCCTGCCACACCACCGATAACGATGTTCTGTGGGGTGCGTGGCTTGAGCAGCGCGGTGTAAAGGAGCACGTAACTGCAGAGGCCGAGCAACGACAGACCGGCAGCGAGGCAATTAACGCCGCTCACAAGCAGCATGGCGGCCGCCAATGTGCAAGCGATGGCTCCGATAAAGGCCGTGGTCGGAGAAAGCCGACCGGAAGGAAGAGCGCGACCGCTGGTTCTGGCCATCCGACCGTCGAGATCCTGTTCCCAAAGGCAATTGAGAACTCCGGCGGCGGCGGATGCCAGCGCTCCACCCCCAAGGGTGCAGACCAGCCGGGGGGATGAAAGTGGCCACCCCTCGGTGAGAGCCATTCCGCCAAGCGTGGTCGCAAGAAGCAGAGGGATCAAACGAGGCTTGGCCACCTCAAGCCAAGGAGGGAGCTTGACGCGTCGCCGCGAAGGAACCACATCCTCACGCGAAATGCTGGGCGCCGCTGAAGAAGACATCGAACTAGCCATGGCAGGGTTCCAGGGAGACGTCGTCGGCGACGACTTGGGATGAGGAGGAAGGGTTGTCTGGACGGCGCACAAGAAGTGCAGCCAGAAGGGCCACCAGCAAGGCGGCCAACAGCTGGTGGGCGATGGTGACGGCGGGTTGATTGAGACCCAGCCGAAGGGTCAGGACGCCAAGCCCCACCTGGGCAGTCACCAGGAAGATCAGGCCGAGCAGGAATGGCCACTGCTGGCGGGTCCATCCAGCGACTGCCAGGGAGATGGCCGCAAAAACCAGCACCGTCAGTGCCACGGGAGTGGCCGTGGCCCGATGCAAAACAAGCCATTGGCAACCTTCTCCGGAGGCAAGACAGCGCTGAGCCGCCCAGGAGGTCGCCATCCGCGCACCAACCAGACACTGACCGGTCACTCCGATCAGCGCGATGGCAGCACCGGACCTCCACCAGAGCGGTGCGACCCCTGATTGACCCTGACGTAACCGTTGGGTCAGACCACTGAGCGCCGCCACAAGCGTGAGGGCCAGCAACATGTGTGCGGTCACCACGGAGGACTCGAGCAGGTGAAGAACGGTCAAG
>CAZJLQ010000128.1:0-4973 GCA_964546675.1 uncultured Synechococcus sp. | reverse complement strand
TTTGACTTCTCCGATCTCGCCTTCCAGCTGCCCCAGCTTGTCGAAGGCGTCCATATAGAGGGTTTCCAGATCCTGGATCAGTTGTTCACGCTGAGTCTTGATCGCCTGCCGACGCGCGTCCTGTTTCATGCCGTTGAAGTTGTCCCACCTCAGTCTGACGGCTCCAGCCAATGCAGAGACAGGTTGTCGTCGGAGTCATGCCAGCGCTGGCGGATGCTCCAGCCCGCCTGGGCAACCAGCTCTGCTGCCGCCTGCGGGCTGTATTTGACGCTGTGCTCCGTGATCAGGGGTTCCCCGCTCGCAAAGTGCCAACTGGTGTTGGCCAGTTGCAGTGTCTGGTCGCAGCGACTGACAAGGGCCATCTCGATTCGTTGCTGGGCCTCCTGCCAGCTGGCGCGATAGGCAAATCGTTCCGGTTCGATGCTTCCCTGCAGATCCCTGTTGAGCCGATGCAAAAGATTGCGGGCAAAGGCGGCGGAGACTCCCGCGGCGTCGTCATAGGCGGCTTCGAGCTGTGCGGGATCTCTGGGTTGATCCAGGCCGAGCAACAGCGGTCCGCCTTGGAGGAGGTGACGGAAGCGTGCCAGCAGTGCCACGGCGTCCTTGGGCTGGAAGTTGCCGAGGGAACTGCCGGGAAAAAATCCGATGCGCCGTTGTCCCTCCAGCCAGGGATGGGCCGGCAAGCTCTCCAGACGGCTGTGGTCGCAGCAGATCCCCAACATGTTGATCCCCGGATGGGCATCGTCCAGGTCCTGCAGCGTGTGCTCAAGGGCGGATCGGCTGATCTCCAGGGCGATGAAGGCGCTGGGTTGGATTGTTTGCAGTAAAGGGGCCACCTTGCGTGTGTTGCCGATCCCGAATTCCACGATCACACCGCTGCCCAGCGACGTCGCGATTTCCTTGGCGCGTTCCTGCAGAAGGCTGATTTCGGTCCGGGTCAGGGTGTATTCCGGTTGTGCGCAGATTTCTTCAAACAGTTGCGACCCTGCCGCGTCGTAGAGCAACCAGGCCGGCAGTTGCCGGGGTGTCTTGCGCAGGCCTGCCTCCACCAGCTGCTGCAGATCGTCGGGCGTGGGATGGAGATCGATCAGATCCACACTCATCGCGCCAGTCTCAGGCCGGAGGCCATCCAGCGACTCGCCGGGGGAAAGAAGTTGCGGTAGGTGTTGCGGGCATGGCCCTTGGGGGTGAGCCAGCTGCTGCCCCGCAGCACCATCTGGGAACTCATGAATTTGCCGTTGTACTCACCGATCGCTCCGGTGGCTGGGCTGAAGCCTGGATAGGGCCGGTAGGGACTTGAGGTCCATTGCCAGAGCACGCCATGGGCGTGTTGGACGGAATCACCGTGCAGGGTGCAGGCCACCTCCCATTCCGCTTCGCTGGGAAGGCGGCTGCCGTGCCAGCGGGCATAGGCGTCCGCTTCAAACCAACTCAGATGGCGGATGGGTGACCTGGGATCCAGGGGCTGAAGGCCCGCCAGGGTGAAGTCCAGTTCTCTGTGCCGCCAATACCGTGGCGCCTCCCAACCCCTTTGTTGCACCATGGCCCAGCCCTCGCTCATCCACAGGTCAGGCCGCTGGTAGCCACCGTCGTGAATGAACGCGAGGTAATCGCCAACACTGACGAGCTCACTGCTGAGTGCGAAGGGTTCCAGCCAGATTCGATGGCGCGGGGCCTCATTGTCGAAATGAAAGCTGCTGCCTTCGAATCCGATCTCCACCAGGCCGCCATCACAGTTCAACCATTGCGGAGACGCGGTGCGGGCTGTCAAATCCGCTGATGGGTTGTAAATCGGAGCCAGGGGCTGTCGATGGAAGGCATCGAGAAGATCCATCAGCAGGAGCTCCTGGTGCTGTTGTTCGTGGTGAAGCCCCAGTTCCACGAGCGGAAGCACATCAGCGGGCGGATCCTTGAGGAGCTGCTCCAGCGCTTCATCCACATCGCTCCGCCAGCTCAGAACCTCTCGGATCGGGGGACGGCTGAGCAGGCCCCGCTCGGGCCTGGGATGACGGTCGCCGACGGCGTCGTAATAGGAATTGAATTGATAGCCCCAGCGCGGATCACAGGCGCGATGGTTCGGTACATGCGGTTGGAGAACGAAGGTTTCAAAGAACCATGTGGTGTGGGCCAGATGCCATTTGGGCGGACTGGCATCCGCCATTCCCTGAAGGCAAAGATCCTCTGGTTCCAGGGGAGCGATCAAAGCTTCTGTTTGGGCTCTCACCGAACGAAGGGATGGGGTGAGAAGCAGAGAGATCGGCACGGATGCTGTGGCCTGCGTCGAAGAGGGTAAAGGCGTGGCCTGGTCTCTGCAGGACGCGGGAAGGCCTGACCTCGCTTGCCGTCTGAACCAATCACCTCTCTCCACACATCCTCAAGGTCTTGGTCCGACGACCGAATTGGCAGGGAGAAAAACCTGAAAACCGCCGGTACGATCGGCGCGTCAGAAGTCGCGCCGTCTGTGACTGAATCCAGCGTCGCAGCCGCAGGCACCGTCTTGGTTGATCGCTACCGGCTGGAGGAACGTCTCTCCGAGCCGGATGCTGTCCAGGGTTGCCTCTGGCGAGGCGTCGATCGTTTGGCGGGCGACACCCCATTGGTGATTCGCCAGATCAGCGCTGACGATTCATCGGCGCGGATCCGACGGCTATGGCCGGTGCTGCAGTCGTTGCTGCACCCCCAGTTGCCTCGGTTTGGCGAGTTGTTCGATGCGGAGGGCGCGCTCTGGACGGTGCGCGATTGGCAGGAGGGCAGCGGTTTCGATCGGATCCTGCAGCAACGCACGGAGCGGCAGTTGGTCTTCGGGGCTGGTGAAGTGCTGTTGTTGCTGCGCCAGATCCTGCCGGTGCTGGCGATGGTTCACGGCCGTGGCGTTGTGCATGGTGATGTCAATCCGCGCAATCTGCTCCGCCGCGATCTGGACGGGCTGCCGGTTCTTTTGGATTTCGGCCTGATCCAGGCGATCGGTGATGCCCCCCTGGCGGGAGCCACGGCCGGTTACGCCCCGCGGTCGCAGGGACGCCAGGACGCGGCTGCCGCCTGGATGGATCTGCATGGCTTGGGTGTGACGGCCCTCGTGCTCCTGTCCGGGAAGCAACCAGAGAGTCTGATTGACGTCAGCGGTGCTGACTGGCTCTGGCCCGAAGGTCTGGAGCTCGATCCAGCGTTCCGGGCCGTGCTGGAGCGCTTGCTTCGTGAGACCTCTGGACAACGCTTTGAAGCGGCTGCCGAGGTGCTCAAAGCTCTGGAAGCCGTGGCGATGCCGGATACAACCGGCCCGACGCCTCGATCGGACCGGACGGTCGTGCTCGCGCCGACGGCCCCAGATCTGCCGAGTGTTCAGGCCCCAGCACCGCTTCCATCCCCGACGACGGATGCGCCGGAGCTGGAGGTTCAACCACGCCGGCGCAATCGCGCCGAGGAACGCGAGAAAGGGGCGGAAGGTCGGCTCTGGCCCGTCGTGGCGGCCTTGGCACTGTCGGCTTTGTGCGGCACCGCCATCGGTTGGTATCTGCTCTCCAGGGATGCCTCCCGTGGTGCAGCGCCCTCCACGAGCCGGGATGTGGTGGGTCGTACGCCCGCTGTCAGTCTTCCGCCGGCGGAGGTGGACGAACGGCAGCAGCTGCTCAGTCGTCTGCGGGCCTTGCAAGTGGACCGCAGTTGGTTCCTGAAGTTGGTGGACAGCAGCTTGCTCAGTCGTTTCCCTGAGCGTGGCGGGCGGCTCCCTACTGATTCCCTCGAAGATGCGCCCTTGCGCCGGGTTTGGAACGAGCTGGCGGAGGAATGGATGGCCCGCATCGAACAGCTGCCGCCGATGATGCGATCCCAGCTCGGCCAGTTGCAGGAGGCCGATTGGCTCCAGCAGCAGCAGTCCCTCGTGGAACAGGGTGTGCATGCGCTGGTCGTGGAGCAGTTGGTTACTGCCGGCGCACGCAATCTGCTTCCCGGCGATGCGCGGGGTCGGATCCCGGAGGAGCCTTACCGGCAGCTCTGGTACGCCGCAGCGATGCAGAGCCTGGCGGATGTAACGATTGAGTCGGTCACCGCTAAGTCGCAGCAACCCACCACGCTCTCTGTCCGGGTTCCGCCCGGGGGGGCGCGCCTGATGTCGGTGCGGGTGCCCCGTGGCCTGGGCCTTGTCCTCGGGATCAACGGCACACCGTTAATGCAAATGACTGTGTTCGGCGCGGACGGTCAGGTGGAGGAGGAGCGGGGTCCCCTGCGTGTGGTCCGGCTGTCGGCCGCAGCTGGATCGCCGGTCCAAGTGCTGGTCACCAATGAGGGCGTGGCCTCTGGCCTGCTCACCATGTCCTGCCGTGCGGATCGGATCGCCATCCCTGCATCACCACCGGTGATCCAACCGATGCCCGGCATGCCCCCCGGTGCAGCTCCGCAGCCGATGCCAGCGCCAGTGCCTGGCTTGATGCCGCAGCCCATGCCTCCTTCATCAATACCTCCGGATCCAAATCCCATCCCTGATTCCGCAACCGGGGACCCGATGGACCCTGAATCGGACCTCCAGGATCTCGCTCCTACGGACGATCCATGGTTGATGGATGACGTGGTTGTTGATGAGGACTGACTAGTAGCGGGCCATCGCGGCTTTGACTTCTTTCTTGGCTTGCTTTTCCTTCTCTGCGGCACGCTTGTCATGCAGCTTCCTGCCTTTGCCAAGGCCGATGGTCAGCTTGATCCAGGATCCCTTCAAGTGAAGGTTCAGCGGGATGAGGGTCAGACCTTTTTGGTCGAGCTGGCCGCGAAATTTGTCAATTTCTCGCCGATGGGCCAGCAGTTTGCGCGTTCGCAGCGGGTCGTGGTTGAAATAGCCGCTGGCATGGCTGTGGGGAGAGATGTGCACGTTGTGCAGCTGTAGTTCACCGCTGCGGATCAGGCAAAAACCGTCGCGCAGGTTGGCCTTGCCCGCCCGGATGGACTTCACCTCAGTACCCACTAGTTCGATCCCGGTTTCCAGG
>CAZJLQ010000127.1:0-5023 GCA_964546675.1 uncultured Synechococcus sp. | reverse complement strand
AACGACTGGCCCGATGTGGTGATGATCGATGGGGGGAAGGGTCAGTTATCGGCGGTGATGGAGGCTCTGCGTGAATTGGATCTTCACGAGGATCTGAATGTGTGTTCGCTGGCCAAACAGCGCGAGGAGATTTTTCTGCCGGGGGAGCGACAACCGCTCGACAGTGAGCCGGATCAGCTGGGAGTGGCCCTGTTACGAAGGCTGCGGGATGAAGCCCACCGCTTTGCCGTGACCTTCCATCGACAGCAGCGGGGTGAGCGGATGAAACGATCCCGCCTCAGTGACATCCCTGGTGTTGGGCCGAAACGCGTCAAGGATCTACTCGCGCACTTCCATTCGATCGATGCCATTCAACTGGCCAGTGTTGAGCGCCTGAGTGAAGCGCCTGGAGTGGGTCCGTCGATGGCGCAGCAGATCCACGATTTCTTCCACCCCGATGATGATCCTGCATCGGATCAGGAGTCATCCCATGATGCATTCACATCAGACCAGGCGATGACCTCTCTCGAGGCTTCATGAGCAGACCATTCCTGCCCAGGGCCGCTCGCTTTGACTACGGGAGCATTTGAAATGTGCATCTGGAGCAAGGCCGACGCAACGTTCAGGATCCATCCACGACGCGTTGAGGTGCTGAACCAGCGCGGAAAAGCTGTTGAACGTCGCGTGAAAAAGCTGGATTACATCTGGGATCTCGATGATGGTGCCCCAGGATTTTTGAAACACACACGGCGCGATCGCTTGAAGTTGTATGTGGATAGCGATCGCAATGGGCTGTTCACCCGGGGCGATGTTCTGCTGGGCAAAACGAAGATCAAACGCCGGCACCGCCGCACTGCTGGAGCCGAACTCTTGCCCGATGATCAGGTCGGCCAGATCATTGCGTTCAACGCCGTCGAGTTAAACACTGCAGAAGCTTTGCCGCCTCGGGAGCAACCGGCTGGTTCGTCAAGCGGATCGAATGATCACATCGATCTGTTTGACGGGGTTGGGTTGCGCTTCATGCACCCCGACGGTTCTGTTGTTGCTGCGTTCGGAGATTTGTCGATCTGAGCTCCTGATCGTTGCGATGCAGTTCGAGACCCAGTGTTGTCGCGAAACGGCGGTGTTCCAGCCAGAGTGCTGAGCTCGACGTGCGGAAGACATGGCTCGGTTTCTGATCAGCACGCTCGTCCTGATCTCGATGATCTTCAGCCCGTCTGTGGGTGCTGCCCCGGGGCTTTGCACGGGGCCAGTCTGCGCTGACGGGATCACTCGAAGCGCCAAGAACCATTGGCAGCTTGTCCTGCGTCTCGATGATCAACAAGGGCATCGGGAAAAGGTTGTGATGGACTGCCGGGCAGGTGTGCTTAGTCCTCGGGCGGGACTGGTGGACCGCGGCTACGCCACGGCGCTGGGCCAACGGGCCTGTCGTCTTGCCGGGGAAACCGGTTGATCGTCATGGAGATCACGCTTGTCTATCCGCATCAGCTGTTCGCCAGCCATCCGGCTGTTCAACCGGGACGTGATGTCGCACTGATCGAAGACCCTCTGTTCTTTGGAACGGACCCGCAGTGGCCGCAGCGCGTGCACTGGCGAAAGCTGTTGCTGCATCGCGCCTCCATGCAGGCCTATGCCGATCGATTGCGGGCGCTTGGTTGCACGGTTCTGCTGCAACGTCATCACGAGGCACAAGACACCACCGGGCATCTGGACCTGCTTTTGCAAGCCGGGTATCGGAGTTTTTATCTCGCCGACCCCATTGACGACGTTCTCGAACGGAGGCTTCGCGCTGCGATCACCTCCCATCAGGCTGCACTCGAGGTGGTGCCGACGCCGATGCTTCTAACGCCAACCCCCGTCATCGACGAGCACTTCTCGGCCGGCAAAAAACCGTCCATGGCGCGTTTTTACGAGATGCAGCGCCGTCGTCTCGGATTGCTTCTCGAATCGGATGGCGGGCCGATCGGCGGCCGATGGAGCTTTGATGCAGAGAACCGCAAGAAACTCCCCAAGGGCATTGAGGTGCCGGCAGAACCAGGGCTTCCACTCACGGATGAACTCCACTCCCATCAGCGAGACCTGCTTGGCGAGAATCTGCCTGGAATCGGGTCAACGGACGATTTTGCTTATCCCGTCACCCATGGGCAGGCTGAGAGCTGGTTGGATCAGTTCCTCGAGCAGCGACTGGTTGATTTCGGTGCCTATGAAGATGCGATCAGCCAGACGCATCGGGTGATGTGGCATGGCGTGCTCACTCCGATGCTCAACATTGGCCTGCTCACGCCCCAGCAGGTTCTTGATCGCACCCTTCAGCGTGCCGAGGCCGGTGATGTTCCTTTGAATTCGCTCGAGGGATTTGTACGGCAGATCGTGGGTTGGCGTGAATTCATGGCCGCCATGTATCGCCGTTATGGCGGACGAATGCGCAACAGCAATTTCTGGAATTTTGATGATCAACCGATTCCAGATGCGTTCTATACAGCCACAACAGGCCTCGCACCGATTGACGATGCGATCGCCCATGCGTTGCAGACCGGTTATTGCCATCACATCGAACGGCTGATGTTGCTCGGCAATCTGATGTTGCTCTGTGGCTTTCATCCCAACAGGGTCTATCTCTGGTTTATGGAGCTGTTTGTGGACGCCTACGACTGGGTGATGGTGCCGAATGTTTATGGAATGAGTCAGTTTGCCGATGGGGGCATCTTCACAACCAAGCCCTATCTATCCGGTTCCAACTATGTGAGAAAAATGTCTGATTATCGGAAGGGTGATTGGTGCAGCACCTGGGATGCCCTGTTCTGGTCGTTTATCAAACGCCACGAAACATTTTTCCGGGGTCAGTATCGATTGGCGATGATGGCGCGCAATCTGGATCGGATGGCACCGGAGACCCTCGAAGCCCATCTGAAGCGCAGTCGTGCGTTTCTTGACGGCCTGGGTTGAGCGCTTCGTAGGGTCGAAAGGGATCGACATTCGTCATGGCGCTACCTCCTGAGGCCTATCTCTGGTTCAAGACGCTGCACATCGTTGGTGTGGTGGTCTGGTTCGCCGGTTTGTTCTATCTCGTTCGCCTGTTCATCTACCACGTGGAAGTGGAGGAACTGGAGGCCGCTGTTCAGGGGCCGTTTCGAGACCAGTACGCCTTGATGGAGCGCCGTCTGGCGAACATCATCACCACCCCGGGCATGGCGGTAGCGGTGAGCATGGCGGTCGGATTGTTGGTCTGCCAGCCAGGCTGGCTTCAACAGGGTTGGATGCATGTCAAGCTCGCTCTGGTAGCAGGCCTGTTGGCTTATCACTGGCTTTGCTATCGCCTGATGGGGCAACTTCAGCGTGGCGAATGTCAATGGTCGGGGCGGCAACTGCGTGCCTTGAATGAACTGCCGACGCTGATGCTCGTGCTGGTGGTGATGCTGGTGGTGTTCAAAAATCAGTTCCCCACAGGAGCAGCGACCTGGTTCATGGTGGCCCTGGTGGTGTTCATGGCGGGGTCGATTCAGTTCTATGCCCGTTGGCGACGCCTGAGGAGTGAAGCCGCTGCAGGAACCTGAGATGGGATCAACAAATCACCCTCTTGCAGCAGTTTTGGAGCAGGTCGGCCCCTCGAGCTGCCCGACCGACTTCAACTTTCACTGCCACACCGTCTGCAGCGACGGCAGCCTTGACCCCCTCGAACTGATTGAACAGGCCTCAGACCGCGGCCTGAGTCATCTCGCCGTCACCGACCATCACAGTGTGCTGGCCCATGCTCCGATGCACGCCTGGTTGAAGCAGCGCAGGGATAGCGGTGACAAGGTGCCCACCCTCTGGAGTGGGATGGAGATCAGCTGTCTCCTTTCGGGATGTTTGGTGCATGTTCTGGCCCTCGGCTTTGAGCTCAACCACCCAGCCCTGCGGTCCTATGGCCGAGGCGACGCCCCGGTTGGAGAGGCGTTGCGGATTGAGGCGGTGGTCTCCGCGATTCATCGCGCTGGTGGTTTGGCGGTGTTGGCCCACCCCGCCCGTTACAGGCTCGGCCATGCAGAACTGATCGCTGCTGCCGCTGATCTAGGGATCGACGGAGGTGAAGCCTGGTACGACTACGACATGCATCCGAGTTGGCGACCGAGCCCTCTGATCTGCGAAGCGATCGATGCACAGCTGGCTGATCTTGGCCTTTTACGTACTTGTGGCACGGACAGTCACGGAATGGATCTGGGAGGCCGCTAAATTCTCCCAACGAATCAACCGATCGGCATGGCCCTCTTTGATCGACTCCTCAACAACTTGATGAAGGGTTCTGATAAGTCTGCGCCGATCCAGCCCAGGAGCCCAAAGGAGGAGAAGCCCGAAGCGTTCTTCCTCGATGCTGATTCCTCGTCCAGCATGGGAAATGTGGATTACATGCGCGAATCAAAGACGATTCGCCGCACTTTCCCTGGTACAGCTGATTCCCCAGGCAGCAAGGAGCGGGTGATTGAAGTCGCCGCTGAAACCCAGCAGCTCACGCGACGCACAGAGGGTCTTGGTGGTGAGGTTCAGAAGGATGTGACGACATCCGTCACGGGTGGCGTTCCCAAGCCCGTCAAAAAGACCTTTGCAGAGCAGGTCAGCACCGCCGAGATGAAACAACGCCTCAAAGGGACTGCGGTCAGCGGTGTGAACGCACCGATGCAGGCCAATGCATCACCAGTGGCTCGGAAAGAGGAGTTGAAGCCGAAGCAAGCGCCCACATCGAATACATCCACATCCTCAAGATCTTCATCCCCAGGCTCGATCGATCCATTCCGCGACATGGTGAAGGATCTCAACAGCTGAGGCCTCCCCGTTCGATCCGGGCCTCACTGTCCTGAACCAGATCGCGCAGTCGATCGCATTGATCTCGGTCGGCTCCGGTCCACAAACCCCGACCGGAGGCCTCCAGAAGTCGTTCGGCCATATCCCTCAGCACCCATGGGTTGTTGTTCATTAGAAATTCCAGGGTGGCTGGATCGTTGAGCCAGCTGTCGCAGAGTGCTCCGTAACACCAGTCAGGCACACGATCGGTTGCTGCGTCGTAGGC
>CAZJLQ010000126.1:0-5028 GCA_964546675.1 uncultured Synechococcus sp. | reverse complement strand
ACATGCTCATCCCGGCTTCGATCATTGAGCCACGCCTGTTCTGCCGATTGATCAGAACGGCATGGTCGGGAGTGATCGCCCGAATCACCTCCGTCCAGCTCACCTCCGCAGGACTGCGCTGATCGATCGAGCTGCCGATGGCCTCCAGCACGACATCGCCGGAGTGCAGCACAGTGCTCTGATCCCTGTGATAGAGCGCCATCGAACCGAAAGCTCGCTCAACGACCATCTGCCCAAGACGCACATTGCTCGCCTTCAGAGCAATGTCGGTGACACGGTGCACCGCCATGCCAGGGGAAACCTCCATCCAGAGACAAGCGTCTCCTGGGATCGGCAGAAACCCCTGACTGACCGAACCCATGTAGGCGGCCAGTTGCGGCTGGAGGGAATCGATGAACACATGGGTTCTGAGCTCAATCGACTGAACGTGACTGTTCTGACGCTGCAGCCGGGGGGACTCTGAATCCGTTGTGACAACACAACTCGCTCCACCCGGTATCGGGTGCACCTCAGTGCCGGTCACGAGAGCGCTTCCACCGCGCCGCCGCTCCCGGGCCTCGAAGCTGGCGAATCGGGTCATGGCGGGGAGTGTACCGGACGATTTATGAACTTTTGAACGGATGGCCCTGCTGCCAGCGAAGTCTTGCGCTCCCGAGGAGAGCCGATACCGTCCGCCCATCCACCCCGGCGACCATGGCGCTCTCTGATCAGTCCCCGCCTCCCGTTCCAATGAACGCCGATCAGGCCTTGGGCATGGTGAGTTTCGGCCTGATGCAGCGCCTGGCCGAAGAAGGGAAAATGGATCTTCCTTGGCTTGAAACCGCGGCTGGGGGTGACGCCGATGGCATGCGGGCGTTGAAGCAGCGCCTTGAACTCACTGCACTTGCAATCGACACAGGCGCACCTTTAAGCACAGCTGAAGTGACCGCCCTGCTTGGCGCCCGTCCTGGCAAAGAGCGGGTCGAACGCGGTGGCCTGCTCGCCAAGCGTGTCAGTCGCAACGTCTGGAGACTCAGCCGATTGGAGGGCACCGACAACGAAGCATCCGGATTCAGGCAGGACGGCTTCCGTCGGCGCCTCTGAGCAGCCAAGACACCATTCAAAAATCTCTCGAAGTCTTGCTGGATCGATCGAGTTGCCCTCATTGGCAGCTCGGTCGATTTTTTAATGGGATCTGCAGGCTTTCATCGATCCGCGCACGCAAAAAACCGTCGGCAAAAAGATTGAATTCACCAAAAATTCATCAAACCACCATCACATCAAAGGCCTTACAAAAAAACAATCCCTCAAAGTTGTTTAGCCTTCAAACCAAAAACAAAACGCAACCCAAATTGGTTCGTCTCTCGCTTCCTGTGAAGCATTGATTGCCCCCATGTTTGACCCCATATTCCGTCGGAAACAACGCCGAAACCCCGTCTGTAACGGGCACCCGATGTATCTCTACAACTCGCATCAACGGTACAAAGCAGCTCAAAAGTGGAAAGGCTTTGTCTCTTGAATGATTGAACTGATCGTTCCTTGATTAGTTGGTTCGATCGCGTTCACACCACGGGCATTGTCATCGTTCTCTGGCCAGATCATTGGTCATGGGCTCACCAGGACACTCGGAATCAAGGGAACGGAACAATCGCCGAATCCATCAACTCCACCATTCGGATTGTTGTCCGCAGGCTGAATTCAGATCACCCAAGCCTTGACTGATCCGCAGGCCAAAGGCCCATGCATCAGCCCCACCCGCCCACTGGTCACTGGTCACCAGAGAACAGCAGCGACAACAGCACCGTGCATGCATCGCAGGGTTGGCGTGGCTGTTGACCATCCCCCATCCCGATCCCAAAGAGTTTGCGGAACCTCTGGCATCCAGGGGCCTTTGTACTGCAACTTGAAGAGAGACCCTCGCCAAGGAGGGGCCGATGGCCGGCCCAACGCTGCTGAAGGAATCAGGACCGCGGGAAGTGTTCTGCGGTCTCACCTCCATCGTCTGGCTGCATCGGCGCATGCCGGACGCCTTTTTTCTGGTGGTTGGATCACGCACATGCGCCCATTTGATTCAGAGTGCCGCTGGGGTGATGATTTTCGCGGAACCGCGATTCGGCACAGCCATTCTCAGCGAACGTGATCTGGCAGGTCTGGCCGATGCGCACGACGAGCTGGATCGTGTCTGTCGAGATCTGTTGCAACGTCGACCCGAAATCCGAACTCTTTTTCTTGTGGGGTCATGCCCCAGCGAGGTGATCAAGCTGGATCTGGCCCGGGCTGCGGAACGTCTGAACGACGATTTGCAGGGGCGCGTCCGGGTTGTGAATTATTCGGGTAGCGGGATCGAAACAACGTTCACCCAGGGGGAGGATGGTGCCCTAGCGGCCCTCGTTCCACTGCTGCCCAGCAGTGATGAACGCCAGCTGCTGATGGTGGGAACCCTCGCTGATGCCGTTGAAGACAGGCTGGTGAACCTGTTCGGGCGACTGGGCATTGAACGGGTTCAAAGCCTTCCACCCCGTCAGTCCACCGACTTACCCCCTGTGGGTTCAGGCACCACCGTGCTTCTGACCCAACCCTTCCTGACGGAAACAGCTCGGCTTCTGAAGAACAGAGGTGCCACGATCCTCACGGCACCCTTCCCCCTTGGCATCGAGGGAAGTCGCCGCTGGATGGAGGCCGCGGCCGATGCCTTTGCTGTTCCTGAGAAAACGGTGGAGGCGGTCTTGAATCCCCTGGTCAAGCGTGCCCATGCTGCATTGGCCCCCCATCGCGAGGTGCTGCAGGGCAAGAGCATTTTTCTTCTGCCGGAATCCCAGCTGGAACTTCCGCTGGCCCGGTTTCTGCAGCGGGAATGCGGCATGAGGCTGCTCGAGGTAGGCACGCCTTACCTCAACCGTGAGCAAATGGCGGCAGAGCTGGCAATGCTGCCCGATGGCACGCCCGTGATGGAGGGTCAGCATGTTGAACAACAGCTCGACAGGGTTCGTGCCAGCGACCCTGACCTGGTGGTCTGTGGAATGGGACTGGCCAATCCCCTTGAAGCCGAAGGGTTTGCGACGAAATGGTCGATCGAACTGGTGTTCAGTCCGATCCACGGGATCGACCAGGTGGGTGAGTTGGCTGAACTGTTCTCCAGACCACTCCGGCGTCGACAGCGAATTGAACCCGGCCTCAAGCCTTCTGCCGGAATGCATTCCAACCCAGCCGATCCCGTTCACGCCTGAGCCCATGCAACTCACTCTCTGGACCTACGAAGGCCCCCCCCATGTGGGCGCCATGCGCATCGCCGCCTCCATGAACGGGGTGCATTACGTGCTCCATGCGCCTCAGGGAGACACCTATGCCGATCTGCTGTTCACGATGATCGAGCGTCGCGGACAGCGGCCGCCGGTGACTTACACAACTTTTCAGGCCCGCGACTTAGGAGGCGACACCGCCGAACTGGTGAAGCGTCACGTGCAGGAGGCGGTTGACCGGTTTCAACCGGATGCCTTGCTGGTTGGTGAAAGCTGCACGGCCGAACTAATCCAAGACCAACCGGGCGCCCTGGCCAACGGCATGGGCCTGAACCTGCCGGTGGTGAGCCTGGAGCTGCCGGCTTACAGCAAGAAGGAGAACTGGGGTGCAGCGGAAACGTTCTATCAACTGGTGCGTGGCCTGCTGAAGCAGGAGCTTCCGGAGAAAGCCCAGCACAACCCGATGGCCTGGAAAGCTGAGGGACGTCGCCCACGGGTCAACCTGCTGGGCCCGTCTCTGCTCGGATTTCGCTGCCGCGATGACGTGCTGGAAGTGCAACGCCTCCTGACGCTGCATGGCATCGATGTGAGCGTGGTAGCCCCTCTGGGCGCAGGGGTCGCCGATCTGCTCCGCCTCCCCAGTGCCGACATCAACGTCTGTCTCTACCCAGAAGTTGCGGAATCAACCTGCAGCTGGTTGGAACGTCATTTCGGAATCCCGTTCAGCCGCACGGTGCCGATCGGAATCGGTGCGACCCACGATTTCCTGGTTGAAGTGCATGGCCTGCTGGGACTGGAGCCTCCCGACCGCCGCGAGGGCCACCAACGCTCGCGCCTGCCCTGGTACTCGGAGTCGGTGGACTCCACCTACCTGACCGGCAAGCGGGTGTTCATCTTCGCTGATGGCACCCATGCCCTTGCCGCAGCAAGGATCTGCCAAGAGGAACTGGGCTTTGAGGTGGTGGGCCTCGGCACCTACAGCCGCGAAATGGCCCGGCCGGTTCGAGCCGCCGCCAAAGCGCTCGGCCTGGAAGCATTGATCAGCGATGACTATCTGGCCGTTGAAGCGGCCATGGCAGAAGCAGCTCCAGAACTGGTTCTGGGAACGCAAATGGAACGGCACAGCGCCAAACGCCTGGGCATCCCCTGCGCGGTAATCAGCACGCCGATGCATGTGCAGGACGTGCCCGCTCGCACAAGCCCTCAGATGGGCTGGGAGGGAGCCAATGTGATCTTTGACAGCTGGGTGCACCCGCTGATGATGGGTCTGGAGGAACACCTGATCGGCATGTTCCGCCATGACTTCGAATTCGTCGATGGCCATCAGAGCCATCTCGGCCACACGGGAGGGTCTGGTGCAACCCCTGAAAACGCCGGCGCATCGGTTCCCACCGCCAACCCATCAACACAGACGGAAGGTGATGCCGATGCACTGATCTGGACCGATGACGGAGAAGCAGAACTGAAAAAGATTCCGTTCTTCGTGCGCGGCAAAGTCCGACGAAACGCCGAAGCCTATGCCCGACAGGTGGGGTGTCACGAGATCAGCAGCGAGACGCTGTATGACGCAAAAGCGCACTACAAGGCATGAGCAATTCCACTCAATTCTTTTACATTAAACAGAAGAAATTCTGGTGTCCCAGATCAGTTTGATGGGGAGATCTTTCAATTCCTGATGAATTCGAGCCGATGCACATCGACTGTTGTTGAATGACATTGACACCCCACAAGAAGGTCGCTGCATGACCACGACCCTGACGCGGCCGGCCGACGGCGATGGAAGTGTGCAGGTCCACCAGGACCCCTCGCT
>CAZJLQ010000125.1:0-5034 GCA_964546675.1 uncultured Synechococcus sp. | reverse complement strand
AGCTGCCCTTCGAGCACTTGTAGTGCAGGCCAGAGGAGTTGTAGTGCTGTGATTGCCGCTGCAACTGGATTCCCAGGCAGCCCGAAGAACGGCACATTCCCCTGCAGCGTTCCGAAGGCAAAGGGGCGTCCCGGTTTCAGAAACAGCTTCCAAAAGCTGATCTCGCCGATGTTGTTCACCAGTGTTCGGATCCAGTCGCTGTCTCCTGCAGAGACACCACCCGTACTTACCACCACGTCGCAGCGATCCGCCATGTCCAGCAATGCCTTCTTCAGCAGAGCCGGTTGATCTGCGATCACCCGTTGATCCACGATTGATTGGTTCAGCTTGCTCAACAGCGCTTCCAGCAAGCTGCCATTGCTTTCCCAGATGGCCCCAGCGGGTCGTTCAGATCCGGCGGGAACCAGTTCGTCTCCACTAATCAGCAAACCGATCTGCGGTTTTCGGTAGACCTGCAGCTGATGGATGCCGCAGCTGGCGAGGCGACCCAGGTCTGCTGTCGTGAGGCGTTGTCCCCGAGCCAACAGCAGTTGCCCTGCATGACATTCCTCATCGGCAGCTCGGATCCATCGTTGGTCGGAGGGGTTCCCTTCAAGCTGTAAACGGCCCTCGTCGGCATTCACCAGTTCCTGTGGAAGCACCCAGTTCGACCCATCCGGGACTGGTGCTCCCGTCAGAATCCGAATCGCTTCGCCGGGGGCAAGTGCAGTTGGGAAGGGGGCCCCAGGTGCAGATCGTCCCCGCAATGTCCAGCATGTCCCAGGTTCCGGCTGGTGATCCTGTGCAAGGGCGTAGCCGTCCATAATCGAAGCCCGGAATCCCGGCACATCGCATGGCGCCAGCACATCAACGGCGCAGACGCGGTCGAGGCAGGTTTGGAGTGGCTGTGTTTCAGGGTCAGCAGAGTGCCGTGACCTGATCGATTCGAGAACCCTGTAGCGCGCCTGGTCGAGCGGCAGGCCTTCTCGGCCGTAGGGCTCAGCGGCTCCAGAAGCCATGGCGTCCACCCTCTTTTTCAAGCAGCTGGATGTCGCCCAAAACCATGGCAGGGTCGACGGCTTTGAGCATGTCGTACAGCGTCAGAAGGCCAATGGAAACCGCTGTCATCGCTTCCATTTCGACGCCGGTCTGACCAGTCGTCTTGCAGTGGCACCGCAGCCTCAGGCCTGGGAGGGTCTCATCGGGGTCGATGGTCACTTCCATGCCGCTGAGCGGTAGTGGATGGCAAAGGGGGATCAGTTCCCAGGTGCGTTTGGCAGCCTGGATGGCGGCGACCCGTGCCACAGCCATGACATCACCTTTCGGGGTTTCACCGCGTCGGATCAGGTCAAATGTGGCTGGCTCCATTCGGATGGTTCCTTCCGCGCTGGCCTCTCGGCGTGTGTCGGGTCGATCGCCCACATCAACCATGTGGACATGGCCTGTTGCATTGAGGTGACTCAGTTCATTGCCCATGGACGGTCAGTCACCTCATCGAAGACGGGACAGGGCTTCAGCGCTCGCCGAACGAGGACCAGAGCGTGGCTTCTGAGCCGATCACAGGTTTCACGTCCACCCTCGCGGTGGCGGCTGCGGGTTTGACCCGTGACGCAGCACTAGACGTGTTGAGGTCGCGTTCGCCGAGAGCAGACCAGAGGGTGGCTGGGCTGGCGATCACTGGATCGACGCCCGCCGCGGGTGCTGAAGCGGGAACGTCGTAACTGCGCACCAGTTGCACAGCGAGAGAGCCCACGACGAAGGCTCCCAAAAATCCAGCCGCAACGGTGATTGGGCTGCGTGCCGCAACGCGGGAGACGCTGGTTGTCATCAACTGAACAGTGACTCTGAAATTCAGTATGGGAATGAATCCGTGAATTCGGAGCGGAAGGGAGAAAAATCTGTATCAGATTTAACGGTCTCTACAACTTCAAGCCATTGCGTCTGAGCGAGCTCTGGGAATTCGGTGACAACCCACCCATGGCCCATACCTAACACCATTCCTAGTGATATCGCGAAGCGCATTCTGTGAAATTAAAAATGATTCGTTCATGTCAATCTCTCTTCTCTTGAGCCGCTTCGTTGTCACGATTGACACTATTCAGGCCTTTTCCCATGGAACCCAACTCGCAGGCCAATCATTGCTTCCGTTTCGAGCAGGATTTCGTTGGTAATTGGCGTTGCATCCCTCTATGTGTACGCCGCAAGCTGGATTTGATTGGTCTCAAACTGAAGCTCAGTCACTGGTTGGCTCTTACCCATCCGCAACGTCAGGAACTGGTCGACTGGCGGGATGATTCTGAGGCTCTTGCGCAGTTGAGGTTGCATCTTCAAGGATGCACACGCTTGATGCCCGAGGGTATGGCGAAAGATCTGCCTCCCGCCCAAGCAGAACCCTGGCAATGTGATGACGTTGTGCCGCAGCCGCTGGCCAAGGCGGCCGGGACCTTTGACGTGGATCTCAGCCTGATCCGCTGGACAGCGATGAGTGAACTGGAGCGATTCGCGCTTTGCAAGCTGGCTCGTCCTGGCCATGATCACCACAACCTGGCCGCTGCATTCAGCGAAGTGCTGGGCTGAGCAATCGCTTCAGGGCCTGGCGTTTCCTGCCCGTGTGCTCGATCGGTTTCACCACGGACACAGCGGGCGCCACGATGACGGCGCAGGCCTTCAACTCAGGCTGCTTGGAGATCGGGCAGGCCTGGTCATGCATCAAGGCGTTCGCTTCACAAGCCAACTCCTGGGTGAAGCCCCAGTGCATCGGTAGGAAAACGCATCCCTTTCTGATCCGATCGGTCACGTTTGCCCGTGCTGTGAGATGTCCGCGTCGCGAGCTGATCGCAGCCAGTTGACCGTTCACCACGTTCAGATCGAAGGCGTCATCGGGGTGGATTTCCAGGAGTGGTTCGGCATGCATCTTGTTGAGCCTCTCCACTTTCCCCGTGCGCGTCATGGTGTGCCATTGCCCGAGGTAGCGCCCGACAGTGAGCACAAGGGGATAGGCATCGCAGGGGGGTTCTGCCAGTCCGAGCGGTTGCTCCTTGCTAAAGCGCGCCTTGCCGCTGGGGGTCGGGAAGCGGTGATCGCAATAAAGCCGTTTCGATGTTGTCGTTGGTTGGCTGTTGGTCGGGTAAGGCCATTGCTGAGGACCCTCCCGCTTCAGCAGGTCATGGCTGAGACCGGATACGTCGCACAATCGCCCCTGCGTTAATCGAGTGAATTCTGCGTAAACGTCAGCTGCTGAGCTGTAACTGAACTGTGCTTCAAAGCCGAGTCGACGTCCCACTTCAGCGAACACCTCCCAGTCCGGACGGCTTTGGCCATGGCGTCGCCGATAGGCGGGACAGAAGGTGACGCGGCGTTCGGAGTTGGTCATCGCACCGTCCTTTTCACTCCATTGGGCAGCAGGCAGAACGAGATGGGCATAGCGGGAGGTTTCCGAATCCGCGTAGGCCTCAGACACCACCACCAGAGGGCAGTTCTGCAATGCGGTTTTGACCCGGTCCAGGTCCGGCATGCTCACCAGGGGATTGGTGGCGGCGACCCACCAGAGATCAAGCTCATGGCGTTCCATCGCTTCCACCTGTTGCCAGGCAGCCAGACCCGGTTTCGCCGAGATGGAGCCGTTTTGAAATCCCCAGATCTGTTCGACCTCGGCCCGGTGCCCGGCGTTGTTCACCAATCGGTAACCCGGTAAGAGGTGGGCGAGACCACCGGCTTCGCGGCCACCCATGGCATTGGGTTGCCCAGTGAGGGAGAAGGGTCCGGAGCCTTCCTTGCCGATCTGGCCGGTCAGCAGATGCAGGTTGATCAGGCCACCCACCACGGCGGTGCCTTCACGGCGTTGGTTCACCCCCATGGACCAGAGACTCAGCACGCGTTGCCGGCGGTGGAAGAGGTGCGCCACATCTCGCAGCCGTTTTTCGGGAATGTTGCAGAAGCGCGCGACCCGGCGCGGAGTCCAGCGGGCGACAACGTCAAAGAGAGCGTCGAAGTTTTCGGTGTGATCGTCGATGAACGTGGCGTCCTGCCCGTTCTCACGAAGCACCAGGTGTGCGATGCCGTGCAGCAGGGCCAGATCGGTGCCAGGCGCAATTGGCAGATGGAGATCGGCGGCTTTGGCGGTGTCGGTGCGACGTGGGTCGACCACCACGATCGTGACGCTGCCCGGATTGCGTTTCTTGCGTTTGAGAAGCCGCTGGAACAGCACCGGATGGCATTCGGCGGTGTTTGTCCCGATCAGAAACGCCACGCTGCAGTGGTCGATGTCGTCGTAGCAGCACGGTGGTCCGTCCGAGCCGAGACTCCGGGTGTAGCCCGCCACTGCGGAACTCATGCAGAGCCGGGAATTGGCATCGAAATTGTTGGTGCCCAGCGCTCCCTTCAGGAGCTTTTGAGCCAGGTAGTAGTCCTCGGTGTGGAACTGGCCAGAGCCATACATCGCAATTCCATCGGCATTGCCGCGATCGTTCAGGCTCTGTCGGATCTGGGATGTGATGCGCTCTAGTGCGTCGTCCCAGCTGATCGGTTCGAAAGTCTGGTCGAGTTTGCTCCGATAGAGGGGATGCGCGAGTCGTCCCATGGCCAGGGTCTCGCCCACGGTGGCGCCTTTGATGCACACCTGTCCGAGGCTGGAGGGATGCTGGCGGTCGCCTCGGGCTGTCCACATCGGGTTGCCCTCTGCATCGCGTTTCACGGCACGGCCTTTTTCCGCTGGTGGAAGGAGCTCAAGGCCGCAGCCCACTCCGCAGTAGGGGCATTGGCTGTGCATGCTGCGGGGGTGTTCGGTCATGCAAAAAAAGCAAGAACAAAAACCCGGGGTTTCAGCCCCGGGTGATTGTGCAGAAGCGGACGAAACCGATCCTGCGAAGCGACGCGGCTCAGGCGGTTTCGCCTTCGTGCAGTTCGTCGAAGGACCCTTTGGGCTCCTTCAGGAAGAAGAAGCAGAAGAAGGCCACGATCAAACCGGCCACGCCCAGGATCTGGAAGAAGGCACTGTTGGAGGCAGCGATCACCTCAGGGGTGGGTTCGCCGCCACCGCCCATCCACATCGGCAGG
>CAZJLQ010000124.1:0-5045 GCA_964546675.1 uncultured Synechococcus sp. | reverse complement strand
TCCAGGGTGGCGCGAAGAATATCCGCGCGCCCGAAGACCGGCCCCGCGAGCTCATCACCCAGCGGTGAAATGATACAACTGCCGCCATTGATCAGAACGGTGTCGTGCTGATCAATCAGCCGTTTGATCAAGTCCGGACAGGCATCGTCAGCAAGCTGAACGGAATGCAAACGCATACCGCCGTGGTGATGCAGGAAATTCAGGTAGTGGGAGATCGGCCTGAAGACACCCGTGCTGAGGCTGAAGTTGTTGCCCAGAACCAGCAGCGAATGCGGGGATGACGCTGCTTCAGCTGGTGAGGTGCAGCGCCACCATCGGTTCAGGCAGGTTTCGAGTTCGTCATTGAAGTACCAGTTGTGGTCCTCCTGTTGGCGTGCGCGATCGATGCCTGGACTGGGTGCACGTTGGGTCGGCAGATGGTCGCGGCTGTTGTGGCTGGGTGCAAGAACCAGGCCGTGTCGCTCGAGCCGTTCACGTTCGCTGGCCACGATCTCCGCAAAAAACGGACGATTTGCGTACTGCTGTTCAATCGTGTCGAGAACGATTTTGGCCCCGCTGAAATCAGCTTCAGCAAGGTGTTTTCGATACAGGAGCAGCAGCGGCCCGTGAACCATCAGGGTGCGGCCGCGCCATGAGCCGTCGCACTCGCCAGGTGCAGAGCCCGATCACCGATCGCGTTCTGTTCTTTCAGCATTTTTTGCTGTTCACGGCTCAACAGCAGGTAATGCTCGAGTTCGGCTTCCAGTCGCCGGGTTCGCTCATCGTCTGTTGTCCAATCCACTTGGTTCGAGGTGGAAGAACACCAGTCCTTCAGCAAGCTGTCGATGTTTCCCCTGTGCTGGAGCTGTTGCATCAGGTCGCTGTCTGCATGAGTGCCAAACAGTTCCGCTTGCACCTCAAGGTCCAGGTAGGCATTGAAGAGATCCGGCAGGCTTCGAAACAGTTCCAGCAGAACCAGGCGGTTCAGTGGTGGGATGGTTGGGACGGTTGCGATTGTTTGTGGGGTCCCCCCACCGTCGATCCATCGAGAGAGGTCATCGGTTTCCAGTCCCCGCAGACGCCAGTCGGCGACGAGTGGACCTCGGTTCCTCTGGCTTAGAAGCTGGTCGTATTTTTTCTGAAGGGTTTTGGCACTGATCGGTCCCGCATCACTGTTCTGCCAGTGCTGCAGCAAGGATGCAGGGTGTCGATAGATGAGAACCAGTGCTCCCTCTGCTGTCGCGGGATCGCCCTTGTGGCGGCGCAGACCCGCCGCCTTCAGCAGCCTGAGCAGTTCAGCATCGAGAGGGAAGGGAGAAAACCAGTGGCTCACGCGTCGTCGCACACGCGCCAAGACCTTAAGTTGGCCCGGTGCAGGTGAATCGGATGAATCCAGCCAAGCACTTTCATGTGCTCATCGGAGCTCCGACGCTGGCTGATCACCTGCCCCAAGGGCCATCCCTGGTCATCGACGCTGATCAAACGCAGCTGGATCGTCTGGCCAGTGACTTGAAGGAGAACGCAGCGGTCTTCCCCTTTCCTTGTGTGCTTCTCCGCGCGGTTGTCAGCGCTGAACCAGGGCAGGAGTTGCCCTGGTTCAGCTTCAGTGACAGCCGCTTCGATGGTGTTTTTGCTCCTGAACGTTGGACCAGCGGGGCCGCGAACTTGCGCTGTTTACACCAGCAGTCAATCACTGGTCAGACACTGGCGGCACTGTTGGATGAAGCTGCTCTTCCGCTGGAAGAGCATCAGACCGGTTGCCTGTTGATGCGACAAGGGGATCCCCTTGCCGCGATTGCTGGCTGTGGTGATTGGACCGCTCTGTTTCAGACCGTTCAGGTCATCAGTCCCCAGGCTGAGAAACACTGGGCTGGGGTTCTGGCCGGGCAGCTTGAACCGCTTGGATTTCGACGTCAGAACGATGGCGTTGTTTTTCAGCGCTCCGGCTTGCAAATGCTGCGATCCCTGGTGGAGAGGCTTCAGGATCAGCGGGCGGCTCTGGTGCAGGAGCGCGATGAGCAGCTCTCCGAGCGACGTCGGCTTGCTCAAACCCTTGAGGACGAGCAGCAGAACCACGCCAAGGAGCTCGCCAGGGTTCAAGACCTTGCCGATCAGCGCCTTGATGAGACCCGGCGCGAATTGGATGGTTCACGCTCCGTTTTGATCGAGGAGCGAGATCAACTCAAGCAGCATCTTGGTGCTCTGGAGCTCAGTCATGCGCAAAGCTTCAGGGATGAAGCTGAGCAGCACCGCAGGGAGATGGAGCAGCTCGAACAGGAGATCAAATTCAAGACCTTGCAGCAGGAAGCCTTGGCGCGTGCATCCAGTGCTTCGGTTCATTTGATCACGGACCTGATGCTGGGTCGGCGCTCGGATCGTCCCTCCCAATGACGCTGCCTCCTCGGGTGTCAGTGGCGGTTGAACGCTGGATCGATGGGCTTTGGGGTGATGCCGTTCAGCCTTCCTCCGTGCCCGGTTTGGCTCCGCCACCACTTCTGGATGGTCTGATGCGGATGCCGGCTCCCATGGAGACAGATGCTGGAGCCGTTGCTGAATGGGCTGGGACCTGTGATGCATCCGTCAGGGGTCTGCTGCTGCTCATTCGGGAGCATCTGGTGCAGGCCTGCCGATATCTCCTGCTGGACCGCTCTGACGACGCCGCTCAACACCTCAACGCTGCGATGACGGTTCTGGGCCATGCCGGTGGCGGTGGTGGATCGAACGGGTCTTCCGCAATCGGATCGGTTGAGTCGGTGCGCGAGCTTGCCCTGCAGGCCCTTCCCGATGTGCTGATCGCTCAGATGGAGCTGCATAGAGCTGTTGCCTATGGAGGTTTGCCTCCACGGCTGGCGGTGGTGCTCGGGATGCATCGAAGCGGCACCTCGGCGCTCACGGGGATGCTCGCTCAGGCGGGTTTGGATGTGCCCGACGACCTGATGGATCGTCCCGATGATGTGATCAATCTCAAGGGGTACTGGGAATCGGAAGGCCTGATGCAAGTCAACGACAGCCTGTTTGCGGACCTGGGCCTGCATTGGTCCAGCAGCGATCAGCTGCCGGTGAATTGGTGGACGACCCAGAAGGCTGTGGTGTGGAGGCGACACCTGATTCGCCAGCTCACCCAGACCTGTCGCGGCACCCAACATCCGGTCATCAAAGATCCAAGGATGTGCGTTCTGATGGCAGGCATGCGGCCGCTGTTCAACGCAGCTGTTGTGGATTTCTGTTTTTTCATTCCTGTCCGTCACCCCATGGAGGTGGCTCGATCGCTGCAGTCAGCGCAGGGAACCAGCCTTGGCCGAGGCCTTGCACTCTGGATTGCCCACGTCAGAGAAGCGGAACGGCAGACCCGTGGTCAACGTCGGCTGATTCTCAGCTTCAACGACTTGTTGCAGGAGCCGGATGCGGTCCTCGCCCAGTGCCGGCAGATCACGCATCCAGGTGATCTGGATGCAGGCCTCACCTCTCAGGCCGCTGGCTTCATTGATCCGTCTCTGCAACGGCAGCGAAAAGAGGAGCGATTGGATGACATTTCAAGTGATGTGGCACCGTTGCTGAATGAGGCAATGGCGCTTCACGACATTTTGGTGAATCACCCTGGGGACAACGCCTCTCTCCACCAGCAGCTGGATGCAGTCACGCCAGGGGGTGGGACCAGTGGCTGAAGCTGTTGTTCTGGTCGAAACGCAGGTCACTGCTGCGGGGTTGATAGGGCCGGAAGGATTGGGTCCCGTTCTGAGATGGGAGCTGTAGGAGCCCCAGCATCTGCTTGAAGCTGCTGATCAATGCGGCTGGACTGAAATGGTCGGCGATGAAGCCCCGACCGATGGCCGACAACATCTGCCGCTGCTCCGGCGAGGTATCGCTGAGCTCCACAACCAGTGCGGCCAGCTCTTCAGCATGATCCGCCACCCGCACGGCATCACAGCTTCGTTGCGCGCTGATGATTCCTTCTGCACCGATGGATGTGGTCACCATTGGTAGGCCATGGGCCAGAGAGCTCAGCACTTTTCCTTTGACGCCGGCTCCCTCCAGCAGCGGTGCAAGGCCTACGTGTGCGCGATGCAGAAGCTCGCTCAGATTCTCCACATAACCAAGAACCTGAATGCTGGGGTGTTGATCAAGGCCCGCGGGAGGGTTTTTGCCCGCAATCAGCAATTGAAGTTCAGGCCGTTGCTCATGGACCAATGGCCAGATGTTCTCCACCATCCATTGGGCTGCCGTCACATTTGGAGCATGGGCGAAATTGCCGACAAAGAGAACCTGACGTGGAGAGTCGTTCTGTTGGGGGACAACAGCAGTATCTGTTGTTGAAACAACCGGTGGAAGCACCACAGAAGTGTGTGAATGCAATGCTTGAGCGATCTGGTTTTCCTGCTCGCTGATGTGAAGAACCAGGTCGACATCCTTGAAGATCCTGGTTTCCAGCTGTTTGAGTTTCGCTGACTTTTTCAAAAGCTTCTTTTTCTCATCAGGACTGGTGAGATTTGCTGCTGTCCTGTTGGTTCGCAGAAAATGGAGGTCGTGCGTGAAATAGGCGACTGGTGTTGTTGGGGCAAGTGTCCGGATCATCTCCAGATGCCGGTAGTTGCCAGGACGTGCAATCAGAACAAGGTCAAACTCGAGGCTTTGTTTAACAAAAATGTCGTGAATTGACTCGATTTCAGGATGGGCTAGAACCTGGATTCCCCGTGAACCCATCAAAAGTGCTTTGTCTTCGATTCGACAGAGATTGTCCATCGGAGCATAGGAAATCGCGTAGCCCAGTTCCTTGAGGGCGAGGCAGTAATTCATCATGAACAGCGAGCCCGCATCACCTTCCGGATCAAGTAAAAGATTCTCCAGAACAAGTATTGATCCCACCGTGCCGCGATGCTTTGCTTTGGATAATTCCTCTCCATTCGGTTGGTGAAGGTTTAAGCGCTCTCTCCATTTATCAACAAATTTCACCTGATTTTTCAGTTGGAAAGCCTTGATCCCCTGGCCTAAATCGGTGCCATTGGAAATGCCCTCGTGGTGGATGGCCTGTGAGCTGGGCTGGTAAATCACCTTCAGTCCACGCTCGC
>CAZJLQ010000123.1:0-5096 GCA_964546675.1 uncultured Synechococcus sp. | reverse complement strand
CCTCATAACCCCAGATCAGGTTTTTTCGTTTGGTACCGGTGAGCTCATCGCTACCCGATGTGCCACGGATTTTTTTCTTGCTCTTGCGTCCCATCGTCAAACCAAATGTGCGTTGGCCTCAACGTTAGTGAGATTGGTAATGACTGAGAATCCCCCAATAGGGGGATTCTCAGTCATTACCAAGGCGACGTCGGCGGCGATAACGCACCAGGAGTTCATCACCACCAAGGGCCCTCGATTCGCGCAAGGCCCAAGCCCCGGAGTCGGCCAGGGCTGACGGAAGACTGGCTGCACCTGGTGTTTCCGCTGGGATCCAACTGTGATCCCCCCCCAACAGGCGCGGCGTCAGCGTGAGCTGCAATTCATCAATGCAGTCCTCTGCCAGGAGTGACGCTGCCAGCTGGGCACCGCCCAGCACCACCACGTTTGTGTAGCCGCGTTGATGGAGGCGAGACAGAGACAGGGGCCATGAGATGCCTGGCTCGACCCAACCCTCGAAACCAGCCTGGGCTGGCTTGGGGCCAAGCAGCACACGCTGCAGCGGTTGCTGAAAAAACAACCAATCGGATGGAAAGTTGCTCTGGCGGCTCACGACAACCGCATCAGGTTGAGGCGATCGTCCCTGCTTGGCGCGTTGGTGCAGCAAGGACACATCGCGGATCAGGCAGGTGCAGCGGTGGGCACGCAGTGTTGCCGCTCCGATCAGGACCGCGTCGGCCCATGCCAATGCCTCCTCAAGCACGCGCCGATCACCAGCACCGCCGAGCTGAGCAGCTCCACCAGCGGGAGGGGCCAGGCGACCGTCGAGGCTGGTGGCCAACACCAACCGCAACTCCTGCGCCTGGGCCATGTCGCTCGTTGAACGGATCAGACCGCAGCGGCAGTTTCGAGGGATGCAGGAATCATCTCGAGCTGGGGCGTTTCGGCATAAACCTCCGCAGCGTTGTTGGGGCTCTCCTGCAACCGCACCTTGTGCAGATGGGCGCCGATTGCCTTGATCGGCGTGGTGAGGCGATCAGCGATGTGCAGAGCGATGTTCTCCGCTGTGGGCACGCAGTCAGCAAAGAAGGGAACGTCCTTGTTGAGGAAGGTGTGATCAAACGGTTCGACCACCAGGTCATCAACCAGACGCTGCAGCGCAGAAAGATCACAGACCATTCCGGTCCGTGGATCGATCGGCCCGCGGACCGTGACATCAACCAAATAGTTGTGGCCATGACCGTGGGGTCTGGCGCACTTGCCGTAGATCGCTTCGTTCTCTTCCTGAGACAACTCCGGGCGGGCCAAACGGTGGGCTGCCGCGAAATGGGTGCGAATGGTGAGGTAGGCGTCCATGGGATGTCCGAGGTAGTCGGCCCAGAGGCCTGGTTGTTCGTAAAGCCGCAGGGCCGTGATCGGCAAATGCGGGCTCAGACGCTGCCAGATCACCCGAACAATGGCTTCGGTGGTTGGCAGGCAGCCTGATGGGGTGGAAACGTCAAATTCGGGCCAGGCTTCGTTAAGGAAGCGGAAGTCCAGCTGTCCGGTGACCTCATGGCGAATGGCGTGCTTGACCTCTGAAAGGTTCAGCACCATGCCATCGGAATCCAGCTCACCCGCCATCGAGACAATCAACTCATAGTTGTGTCCATGGCCAGGGGCAAGGGCACAGGGCCCGAATCGTGCAGCGTTGTCGTCTGCAGAGAGTTCAGGCAGCCAATAGCGATGGCTGGCACTGAAGCAGGCACGGCGTGTGATGACACAGCCACGCCCGAGGCCGTGCGGTGCAATCGACTTCATTTCAGTCATGTGACGTTCCGGCCGGCAGGCATCCTAATGAGCTAATGCCGCCATCGAGTGATGCAGGATTCCCGTCCCTCGCTGAAACAGCGCCTGTCAGGTCGAAGCATTTATCTGATTGGAATGATGGGCAGCGGAAAAACCAGTACGGGACGCCCCCTTGCTGAACGGCTTGGTTATGGCTTCGTCGATGCCGATGCGGTGGTGGAACAGGCCGCTGGCTGCACGATTCCAGAGATCTTCGAGAAAGACGGGGAGCCTGGTTTTCGCGCCCTTGAATCCCAGGTTCTGAACGCGATCAGCCAGCGTCATTCGCTGGTGGTCGCCACAGGCGGTGGCGTGGTCACACAGGCGGAAAACTGGGGCCTCCTGCACAGCGGCATCGTTGTCTGGCTGGATGTGATGCAGGACGAGCTGTTGAAGCGCCTGAAAGCAGACGCAACGGTCCGCCCCTTGCTCATGGCTCCGGATCCGGAGGCGGAACTGGAGACCCTGCTGAATCAGCGCAGGCCTCTCTATGCCGAAGCGGATCTCACCGTTGTGGTCAACGACGAGACACCGGATGCCGTCGCCGACGGCATCTTGCAGTTGTTGCCGCAACTGCTTCAGGATCCAACCCAACGACGGAAGGACTGAGCCGAACAATCAGGCCGGAGGTTCGAGGCGAATGGCAAACCACTGCAGCGACACCCCTGGACTGAGCTCGAGATCACAGGCCGTGTCCAGCAATCGCTGCGCTGCGGATGCCACATCCGGCAGATCCTGAAGATCAGCGGGCAGGCTGTCCATGGTCCGCAGCCAGTCGCTGAGCCATGTCAGGGTGTCGGCGGCGTTCAGGAGCTGTTCCGGTTTGCCGGGCTCCAACACCACGTAATCGTCGCAAGCACGAATCAGAGGGTCAGACATGGTTCGCGTGCTGCTGTTGTTGCTGATGGTCGCGTCCATCCTGCTGAGTGCAGGACCAAGCTGGGCCGCCAAGCCGACACCCCTGGAGCAACGCCTCACGAGCTGGCCGGAGTGGCAATTGCCTGGACCATTGCCGAGGCCCGCAACCGACGACGATCTGATCTATCCCGACTGGTTCGAAGGCCTGTGGGACCTGGAGAGCATCGATCTCGATACCCCTGACGATCCAGCCTTGATGCACCAGGCGCGCTTCCATCGGGATGCAAACGACCGCTTGGTCGGAGACCGCAGCTTCAACGCGACCTCGATCGGGCTGGCTCTCCTCGGCGACCAGCTGCTGCGGGTTGAAACCGATCCCTCCTCCGCCAACCGACAGATGGCGCAATTTCGCAATGACCAACGACTGGAAACAAGCGTGACCGGTCGTCGTCAAGAAACCCATGGGAACGAAAGCTTTCTCGCCGACGAACTTGTTTTGCAAATCATGCGTGGCCCTGGGCCACCACGCCTCAGTCGCATCGAAACGCTGAGCCGATATGAACGTTGTGGACCTGATATCTGCGCTGAACAATGGCAAGCAAGCTATCCAGCCCCTGGAGAAGATCTACGCAACAAAGCCCTGCATTCCCATCACTACAAGCTGCGATTATCGCCTTCGAACCAAGACAATTAAGAGGCAAACAGCCTGGCAATAATGGATGAAATGACAGCCAACATCATTGCCGTGCTGGTTAAGCCGAAAAGGCAATCAATCCGCCGACTACGCCGACTGAGCTTCTCGCCAGCGTCGAACGTCCAGAAATGCAACATGCTTGCGCCGATGGCACAGAAAATGTAGAGAACAACAATGAGATGAATTACATCGACAACAGTCAGGTACGGGGGGTCAAAGACCTTGGACGACGCAAAACGCAAGCTAATGACAACAGCAAAAACAGAGCCTGCAAGGAGCCCAAAGCGGGCTGGAATCGCCGTTGGAACCTTGAAATGGAATCCATAGGATGCAATCACCAAAACAACAGCAGCGAAAGCACCGGCGAGAAGCTTGAACAACTTTGGAAGATTTTTTCGCTGGATCTCAAGCTCAAAATCGAGATAGGAAAAGCTCGATTTTGACTGGCCTGCCAGCTGCGGGTAACCAAAATTACTTTGATAATTCTCCATCCCTTGCTTGACCTGCAGTGGCCCCACAGACCAACCAGACAAATCAACAGGATGCACATAGCTTCGTGCTTGAGCATCATCAGCAAACACAAGGCTTGATGTTTCAACTGGGGCGGTCGACTCCATCCTTATTCTCAAATTCTGCCGGTCAACGGGAAACAATCTCAAATCCCATTCCGTTTGAAATACTCCTCGAATTTTGTGAAGCTCATACGCCTGATGTCCCACCCGTGATTGCACTTTATTGAGGGTTTCAATCGAACGTGCATTCGCCCAGTCCACCGACTCGAGCACATCACCTTGCTCCCCGTCAGACAGCGCCCAGACCCAAAACGTGGCATTGAAAGCGTCATTTTTCATATCCAAACCACTCAGTTCCACCACCACCATTCCGATCTCCACCATCTGCTGGCTTCCCTGGCCGCCTGGCATTGGCATGGCCATGGCTGCCATGGGACCAACCAGAGGCACAAGCCCGAGGAATGCCACCACAAAACCTGCCAAACAGGCAATCAACCGACGTGACAATGCATCCCACACCAAGCTTCTGACCGAGGCCGGCAACAGATTCAAACTTCTTCCAGGGTCCGCTCCATCAATTTCAATTCCAGCTGATCTCTCCACTGGAACAGGCGCTGAAGACCGGGGTGATCGCTCAAGCCAGGGATTCCCTTGCCAGCCAGAGGAGATCCGGCGGAAGGAGGAAAACGCAACAAGGAGAGTTGAGAGGCCACCGCAAGATCAGCAAGCGACATCGAACCACCCACCAACCATGGGCTGGTTCCCACAGATGCATCCAGCTGCTCAAGGCTCGCCAGAAGATCAGCGCGTCCACCCTGTTGCACCAGTTCACTGACGGAATTCACCCATCCACCTGGAATGGCGCCCATCACAGAACGCACCGGCGCGGGAAGATCCTCCGGCAGCAGAGCGACGCGCAAGGAAGCATCAAGCGCTGCGGCCTGAACCAGAGCGGCACGGCCCGCAGCGGCCAGAGTTGTATCAGCCCAATCCTCGATCAGATGCACCTGTGCCGCCAGGCGAGGGTCCGAGGGAATCAACTGTGGATCGGGAGCGCGATCTTCCAGATGGCGGGCGATCGCCGATGAATCCGCCAGAACAGTATCCCCATCAACAAGCACCGGCACCTGCCTCTGACCGGAGAGACGAAACACGGCAACCTGTCCGATCCCCGGAGTGACATCCACCGTGCGGTAGCTGAGCCCCTTGGCCTGAAGCACCATGCG
>CAZJLQ010000122.1:0-5148 GCA_964546675.1 uncultured Synechococcus sp. | reverse complement strand
TCAACATCACCAGGCCCACCTGGGCGTAGATGTTGAGAACCTGGCCTGCTCCACCGAGGAACACCAACGCCCCCAGCAATGCAGTGGGAACGGTGAGAAGAATGATGATCGGGTCGGTGTAACTCTCGTACTGCGCAGACAAGACCAGAAACACCGCCAAGATGCCCAGGGCAAAGATCACCACCGCGAGAGATCCTGCCTTCACTTCCTCACGGGAAATACCTGTCCAGTCGTAGCCGAGTCCCTGGTACTTCCCGTCTTCAAAAGTCTGCTTCATCGCAGAGATCGCCTGACCAGAGCTTCGGCCAGGGGCAGGACTTCCCTCCACCTTGATTGAGCGGAACAGGTTGAAGTGTGGGATCACACTTGGCCCATTGATCGGCTTAATCGTGAAAAACTCAGACAGGGGAATTTGCTCACCCTTGTTGTTGCTCACGTACGTGGATGTGAGTTGCTGAGGCTTCGATCGGTTGACGTCATCCGACTGCACATACACCCTGCGAACCTTGCCCTCCTGGAAGGTGTCGTTCACATAAGCACCACCGAAATTGATGCTGAAGGCCGACATCGCACTGCCGTAATCAACACCCAGGGACGCCATCGTTTCGCGATCTACAGAGATCTCGTATTGGGGCGATTCAGGAGCGAACAACGTATAAACACGACTCAAAAACTCATTTGCATTGGCTTTTTGAATAATTTGGCCAGCGGATCCAAAGAATTCAGAGAGCGAATAAGATCCACTGCTCCGATCCAGCAGTTGAAATTCAAAGCCAGCTCCGGTTCCGTATCCAGGAATTGAGGGCGGCTCCACCACAATCACGCGACCACCATCAATCTGGGTAGCGAACTTCTGGTTGAGACGATTCACAATTGCCGAAAGGGATTGATCCTTCTCGGTTCGCTCATCCCAATGCTTGGTACCGAAGAAAAACAGACCTTTATTGGGAGCATTGCCATCCAGGCTGGCTCCACTGAAGAGAGCCGCGGAAGCGATATCAGGCTCGCTGCGAAGAATCTCAGCAACTTTCCTGTTGATCTCAAGGGTTTTCTCGTTGGAAACACCCTCAGGAGCCTGAACAAATCCCACGGAGAATCCCTGATCTTCAATCGGCACGAAACCGGCAGGAACTCTTGTGAAAGCGAAACCAGTGAGCAGAATCCCCACCGCTAAGGCCGCCATCACCACAGGCCGAGCCTTCAGGGCAAGATCAAGGATGCTGGAATAACGCTTCTCAAATCCCCCATAAAAACGGTTGAAGTAAGTAAAGATCAGCGGGATAAACCAACCGACCACCAATCCAATAGCGCTGAAGAGCAACACCGGGAAAAGGTTTGATATCGCTGATGACGTCACAACACCCACCACTGCACCACCAAGGGCGAAGGGAAGCCTGAGGGGAAGGGAGGTGACCTTCGAAGCCAGGAATCCAACAACAGCGCCAATGATTGTTGGGATCAGAGCTCTCGCAGCACCATCTCCAGCACTGAGCAGGCCATAGATGAATCCCAAGGTGACGCCGGCGACGGCGTACTGATTGCGACTGAGCTCCTTGGTGTCCCGAGACAACAGCAACGCTGAAAGCATCGGAGAGAAGGTCAGCGCGTTGAAGGTCGAAATACTGATCGAGAACAGAATCGTGGCTGCGAACTGTTTGTAGATCGTTCCGGTTGCACCGGGGAAGAACAACACCGGAATGAACACTGCCATCTTCACCAAAGACGTGGCGATCACAGCACTGAACAGCTCATCCATGGTTTCCATGGCGGCCTGAACTGCAGTCAAGCCCTCTGCTTTCTTGGCGGAGGTGTCTTCCACCACCGTGATGGCATCGTCCACCACCAAACCTGTGGCCAGAACAAGGCCGAACAGCGTGAGCTGGTTCAGCGAAAAACCGAAGGCCAGCACGAGACCAAAGGTTCCGATCAAAGCAACTGGGATCGCAATCGCCGGCACCAGGGTTGCCTTCCAGTTCTGGAGAAACAGGAACAAAATCAACACCACCAGGATCACCGCATCCCGCAGGGAGTTGGTCACACCCTTGATCGACTGATTAATGAAGTCGGTGACATCAAAGATGTTCTCCACTTCCAGACCAACGGGCAGCGTCTTTTCAAAGTCGCTAATCACCTGCTTGACACCATCAGAGACAACAATGGCGTTGCTTCCCGTGAGCTGGTAAATCGCCACACCGACGGCGGGATTGCCCCTGAGGTCGAGGGCATCGATGCCATAGATCTCACCGCCGAGGGCGACACGACCAACGTCCTTGAGGCGAATTAAGCCTCCATCGTCGGTGGTCTTGAGGATGATGTCCTCAAATTCCTTCGGTGTCGTCAGACGCCCCTGCAGCTGAACTGTGAAGGTGAATTCCTGGCCTTTCGGCGCTGGAGCGCCACCTATCTTTCCTGCTGGCACCAAACGGTTCTGACTGCGCAGCTGGGTGACGACATCATTGGAACTGATGCCGTTGGCAGCTAATTTTTCAGGATCCAACCAAAGGCGGAAAGCGATTTTGCGGTTGCCGAAATAAACAACATCTCCAACTCCTGGAACACGCTTGATGTTGTCGGTGAGATTTTTATCGAGGTAGCCGCTGATGGTTTCAACGCTGTACTCAACTTGGGAAGGATCCTTGTTGATGAAGTTGTAAACCAGCAGTGCTGATGTGGACGACTTATTGACAGTGACACCTGATTTACGAACTTCTTCAGGGAGCTGCGGTTCTGCAAGTGCAACCCTGTTCTGCACATTCACCTGGTTGATGTTGGCGTCCGTGCCGCTGTTGAACGACACACTGATCGAACTCACACCATCAGCTGAGCTGTTCGAGGTGATGTAATCCATCTCCTCGACGCCATTGATCTGCTGTTCCAGAACAGAGGTGACGCCCTGTTCAACGGAAACAGCATCAGCCCCCACATAGGTGGCTTGAACCTTCACCGTCGGAGGGGCGATATCCGGAAGGTTTTCGATCGGCAGGATCGGAATGGCAATCAGGCCAACGATCACAATCAGCAAGCTGCAGACCGTGCTGAGGACGGGCCTCGTGATGAAATTATTGGAAGCGGACATCGATCAACCTCAGTTCGCTGGTGCTGGAGCCGCGGGCGTGCCGGCGTCCTTGGATTGGATCTGCACAGGCATACCGTGCTTGAGATTGAGCAGATTGGTGGTGGCCACCTTGGCGTTGGGCTGAAGACCTTTGGTGATCGGATAGAGATTGTTCTCCAACTCACCCACCGTCACTGGTGTCTGAATGGCAAACACCGCGTTGTCTGGGAGCTTGCCAGCCTCCTTCGCTTTGTTGAGCGCGTCCATATCCGCCTTTCCAGGATTGGCCTTCAGGTCGTCATAGCTACCGAGCTGGAACACAAAGCTCTGTCCGGAAGTCTGCGTCACGGCAACAAAGGGAACAGCCAGTTCCTGCTTCGCTTTGATCAACACCCTGGTTCGCAAACGTTGGCCATTGAGCAACTTGCCGTCGGGATTGGCGAACACCGCCTTCACCAGCAATCCCTGAGTCTTCTCATTGATCTGTGGGTTGATGGTGTCGACCTTGCCTGTACTGATCACCGTTTCATTGCCCGGGGCACTGAGAAGCACGGGTTGGCCAATCGCCAAACGGTCTGAGAAAACTGCGGGCACCTCCACACGCGCTTCAAGTTCAGTGTTCTGAACAAGGCTGGTGAGGGTCTGCCCCTTGTTGATCACATCACCCACCTTCACCAAAACATCAGAAACGAATCCGGCGGAGGGCGCCCTGAGGTTGCTGTAACTGAGGGTGGCCTCAGTGGCTTTGATCATCTCCCTCGCCACGTCGACCTGTTTTTGGGCTGAGATGTACGCCGTCCGTTTCTGATCACGCCTCTGGTCGGAACTTGCACCCTGCTTGGCCAAGTATTCGTAGCGTTCCCACTCGGTTTTGGTCCTGTCTGCTTCCGCCTCGGCCTCAGCAAGCTTCGCCCGGTCAGAGGCGAGCTGGGCCTGAACCTGAGCTTGATCCAACACGATCAAAAGCTGCCCTGGCTGGACTTGGTCACCCTGTCGGATCTTCAGCTCCAGAATCCGACCCGATGCCTGAGCCGCCAACTGGACTCGTTGGGTTGCTTCCAACGTGCTGACGGTGTCAACACCTTCGGTGAATTCAGCCATCTCAGCCGCGGCCGTTTGAACCTTGGGCGGCGGTGGCTGGGCAGCTTCTTCGCCGGAACAGGAACTGACCGTGATCAGTGCAGCGAGGGGAAGGAGTAATCGCAGCGGGTGACGCACAGAATTCCAGTCTTTCACTGGATTATGAGCACGATTGGGCCCGATGACGACCTGTCCGGGCTACCGGCAGAATTGGCACCAGGCTTGCTGCCACGTTGAGCCAAGACCTCTTTGCCTATCAGGGGGAACAGCAACGCCAGCGGCTCGCACCACTGGCGGATCGAATGCGCCCTCGAAGCCTTGAAGAATTCGAGGGTCAAAGCGGGATCCTGGCGGATGGACGCCTGCTCAGACGCGCCATCGCCGCTGACCGCGTCGGCAATCTGATCCTGCATGGTCCGCCCGGGGTCGGAAAAACGACCCTCGCCCGGATCATCACGAACCACACCCGGGCTCACTTCAGCAGCCTGAATGCCGTGCTCGCGGGGGTCAAAGACCTCCGCATTGAAGTGGACGCCGCCCGTCAGCGACTGGAACGCCATGGCCTGCGTTCCATCCTGTTCATCGATGAGGTCCACCGTTTCAACAGCGCTCAGCAGGATGCCTTGCTGCCCTGGGTGGAAAACGGAACCGTCACGCTGATCGGGGCCACAACCGAAAACCCGTATTTCGAAGTCAACAAAGCATTGGTGAGCCGCTCCAGGCTGTTCCGACTGCTTCCGCTCGCACCCAAAGAACTGCACCGATTGCTGCAGCGGGCCCTCAGCGATTCCGAACGGGGCTATGGCCAGCGTTCGGTGTCGGTGAGCCCTGAGGCGGCGAATCATCTCGTTGATGTGGCCAACGGTGATGCCCGAAGCCTGCTGAATGCCCTTGAACTGGCGGTGGAGAGCAGCCCACCGGATCCTGGCGGCACGATTCAGATCGACCTCGCCACGGCTGAGGAATCGATCCAGGAACGCGCCGTGCTCTACGACAAGCACGGCGATGCCCAC
>CAZJLQ010000121.1:0-5208 GCA_964546675.1 uncultured Synechococcus sp. | reverse complement strand
TGGAGCTCTTCAGCTGATGGAAGGGATTCCGCAGATCTACACCCAACACTGGTTTCTCAAGGAAGTGGTCATTAGCCTGTGCGCCAACAGCAGGAAAATGTTGGCCAGCAGACTCTGCTGCCGAACTTGCCAGCACTGCTCCGATCGTCAAACAGGGTCGGGATGGTGTCTTTTGAGGCACCTCGATGTGCATGGCGAAATCGCTGATCTCGTGGTCTGCCATCACTGGACTGCTCGTTCCCCACAGCTTCCTGCCTTGGATCGAGCAAGCGCTGCTGAGGAAGACTGTCAACTCGAGTTAGATCGTTCTCTGGCTTGAGGCGCATTGACGCCATCACTCCCCCGGCCGGTCGTGAACAACGTTGAATCTTCGAGGTGATGTGCAGGTTGACTCTCTATTTTCACCTTCTGGGTTTCGGGCTTCATCGATCAAAGCAACGCCCATCGCGCTAATTGGAGATGATCCAGCAGTCGACCGATTAACGGTTCCAACCGGGACGACTTTGTTTCGTCGAGGTGAAGCTGTTAGAGCGATCCATGTGGTGCAGCAGGGATTCGTTGAATTGAGTTCCGGCCCTCGGAACCGCCTGCGCTACGGACCCGGCGAACTCTTTTTCTATGAAGACCTCGTGGATTCAGTGGAAGTCCACAGTCGTGACGCCAAAGCATTGACGCCCCTTGCTCTGTTGCGGCTGGACAGGGTGAGCTTTTTGACGCTGATTCATCGTCATCCAACGCTGGTTCTTGATCTTCTGGAGCGGCAGCACGCCCGTTTGCGTGAGCAGCGCATTGATGCTTGTCACTTCTATTGATTCCCCCCAAGCAAAAGCAGCAGGCTGCGCGTCACTTTGGCGGCCAGAACTGAGCTGACCCCGCTGGTGTCCAGTTGGGGGGCCAACTCGACGACATCGGCAGCCACCAGCTGGTGATCGACCAAAACATCAATGACTGCAGCGAAATCGGCCCAGAGGAACCCCCCCGGTTCGGGGGTGCCAGTGCCCGGAAGAACAGCGGGATCGAACCAATCCAGATCAACGGTGAGGTAAATCGGCCGCCCTTTCAAAGGGGCGAGTGCATCCCGCAAACCGGCAACGTCTGGAATCAGCCGACCAGTGCTGTGCAGTTCCTTGAACTCCTCTCGAGTCCCACTCCGGATCGATAACTGCAGCAGCGCCCGACTTGGCAGCACCTCAAGGCATCGACGCATCGCGCAGGCATGGCTGTGACGAGAGCCCAACCAGCTGTCGCGCAGATCCGCATGGGCATCCAGTTGAACCAGCACAAGATCCGGGTGATGTTCCGCCACTGCCGCGACGGCTCCGGCACTGATCGAGTGCTCTCCGCCGAGCATCAGGGGGCACAGGCCAAGATTCAGCACGGCGGCTGTGGCTTGTCGAACGGCCTGGATCACGGGTTCCGGGGCTCCGAAGGCGATGTCGACCGCCCCGAGATCGGTGAAGGCCAGAGCTTCGAGGTCGCGATCCAACTGCGGGCAATAGGTTTCGATGCCCTGGCTCACCTCGCGGATCGCGGCAGGGCCGAAGCGTGTTCCGGGGCGGAAGGAGGTGGTTCCGTCGTACGGCACACCGAAGAGACCAACACGGCAATTCATGGGATCCCTGCGTGATCCCATGAAGATCGTTCCCTCCTGATCAAATTCCACCGTCATGGGTTTAAGTCACGCTCGATGAATGCTGGAACGGACAGGAAGGCACCCTGCTGCCAGCGTTCACTCCAGATCTCACAGTCCGAGGCGATGCGAGAGACGCGCTCCGCCTTGGGAGACCTGTACCTCGGGCCATCAACCGCGGCGAAGGTCCAGCTCCACCAGCCGCTGGGGTACATCGGCACCCAGCCATACATGGGATCTGCATGACCAAACACCTCCCGAATCAGCCGCACCATGGCGAGATGGACTGCGCGGAAGGCCTCGGGTGACTCGCTTTGGGTGGCGAAGACTCCACCGCGTCGCAAGATGCGACGACAGTGCTCGAAGAAGCGTCGGTTGAACAGGCCTTCAGCCGGTCCTGCAGGGTCAGAGCCATCCACCAGAACCACGTCGTAGCTGGCATCCGGTGCGTCTGCTGCCCAGGCGATGCCATCACCCACCGTGAGCTGGAAGCGCGGATCAGTCCAGGCTGCACCACCCACCCCAGGCAGATGCTCTTTGCAGAGTTCCACCACGCGTCCGTCGATTTCCACCATGTCGAGATGCTGAACCTCCGAATGCCGTAGGCATTCACGGGCGGTACCGCCGTCACCACCACCGATCACAAGAATGCGCTCGATGGCATCGGCGCTGCAGAGCGCCGGATGGACCAGTGCTTCGTGATAGTGCCGTTCCTGGGCTTCGGCAGTCATCCAGCACCCGTCGAGCAGCAGCCCATTGCCGTAGCGCTCGCTGCGAATCACGGTGATGCGCTGGAACGCGGTGGACTCCTCCACCAGCACCTCGCCTTTGAGGCCGTAACGCACCCCTTGATGCGGCTCGTCAATCCAGCCCATGGCGATCTTCAGGTGAGATTGACCAGCTAAGGCCGCCGTTGAACTCCGCCGAGAATCGACGCCGGATGGGACTACATCTGGGGACGGATGGATTGCTAAGCACTAGATATGGTGTCAAGATGGTTGCGGTTTCGTTGCTTTCACTCCTCAAGGTGACGAAACCTGTTTTCTCGAATCACCAGTCCAATCCGTGGGGCATGGGTGCATGTCCAGGGCCGGCGCTCGAACAAAATTGAGCCCGATCCCTTGACCGCTCTGCAGGCCTTTGCAGATGTTGGTGACCTTTTCAAATATGGTGATTGTCTTGACGGCTTGGGTGGTCCAATTAATTTAAAAAGAAGGTTTTTTCTGTTCGTGTTATTGAAGAGCCAGCGGTCAAGCTTATTTAGATGGTTGTTGGTTCCCATCGGCTGCGTTGCGATTCAGTCCTGTGGTCTCGACCAGGGGGCTGGTCAATCTGGTTCAGGCGATCAATCTGAAGCGGGGCAGGAGATTGCTTTCACCACCGAACCCGGTCGGAACCAGAAAACCCTGAATCAGGGGATGAATGCATTTGCTGATTACTTAACCAAGGCGACGGGCGTCCGGTTTCGATATGAACCGGCCATTAGTTATTTGCATGCTTACCAGCTTTTTAAGGCTGGGAAGATTGACATGATTCGCGTTGGAATTTATGGCGGCTATAAGGTTTTGAAGCAGAATCCTGGAGCCAAGACTCTTGCGATTCAGAAGCCTTCTTATATATCAGTGTTGATTGGCAATAAAAAATTGAGGAATAAATCTCAGCCGGGCAGCGCTGATAATAGTCTTCGAGTGATCAGAGGGGAGAGGGTTGGCTTTGGAAGTTTGTATTCGGGATCAACATTGATGCATCCGCTGTTGGATATGCGCCGGCATTCTGTCTCGTTGACGGATACTGAGGAATGTGCACATATCACCAATCAATATGATTTGCCTGCGATGGTGGCGGACGGCCAGCTCGATTTCGCTTTTATCAAGGGGAATTCTGTGGCGTTGCTGGGGCGCGTCAAGGAAAAAGATCTGTCCAGGGTCTATGTTGCCTGGCAAAGTCCAGAGGTGAAGCGAAACAATTACTTTATTGTTTCGAAGCGTCTTCAGGATCTGGATCAGCAGCGTCTTGAGAAAGACCTTCAAAAGGCGATCATTGATCTGACCCCCCAGGATGTTGATCAAAAAAAAGTGTTGGACGGCTTGAGTAAAGGAGCATTGGGTTTTGAGCTCCCCAACAATGAATTCCCTGGGCCTATTAATCAGGATATTGATGAGTTGATCGCTGAGTATGGAGAAGAGCCATCCTGCGAAACTTGAGATTATTTATCTTGTCTGATGGTTTCTATCGCTAGCCGACACGCTGATCAGAGTTGCTCCAAGCACGAGCAGGCCGCCAAGAATCATGCCGCTGTTCAGTTGTTCACCGAGGAGCAGATATGCCCAGATGGCGCTGAACAAAACTTGAACATAATTGATGGCAGTGGCGCGAGCGGCGGGGATGGATGCAAGTCCTTCTGTCAGCCAGATCTGCCCCAGTTGTGTGAGTCCTCCAACGCACAACAGCAACAACCATTGTGTTGGCGCTGGCCAAATGCCATCACGGATTACAAAAGGCAGCATGAAAAGAATAGAAATGGCCTGGAAATAGAGAATGATCACAACTTTGTGATCGCTCTTGGATGCTTTTCTGACAGTTACAAATGACACTGCCGCCATGAAGGCTCCGAAGACGGCGATCGCCACTGGCCAAGGGGTAAGACTCGATGCGCCCGACGACAACCAGTCCGGTCTTGCGACGAGAGTGATCCCGAGCCACCCCAGGCTGATGGCCGCCATGATGCTTCTTTTCAGCGGTTCGCGCAGCCAAAGCCATGCCGTGAGCGCTGTGAATGTGGGATAGGTGTAACGAAGAACGGTTGCTGCGGCGAGCGGCAAATTCGCGATGCTCTCAAAGAAGCAGAACAAGGCCAAGATCCCCGTTCCACCACGCAGGAGCAGCAAGAACTGATTGTTCCCCCAGGGGGAGATTCCCAGGCGTCGGAGTGTCAGTCCGCAGAGGATGAGGCTGATCAGTGCTCTGATCAGGATGGTTTCCTGGGTTGGAATGCCGCTAATCGAGAGCTGTTTGACGCACGCCGTCATCAAGCTGAAGGCCAGGCAGCTCAGGATCAGACTCTTCACTCCTGGACTGATCGGGAACCAGGATCGCGTCGTCTCGAGCTGCTGGGTCACGATTGGGGGTGGAAGGCTTCCAGTGACTGACACCTAAGCAGATCTTTGTGAAGAAAGCTCTCTGTGGTGTGGACTTACGCAGGTTGTCTCAGTGTTGAGTTTTCCGTGTTCCGGTCGTGAATCGAGCTCTGACGGCATGAGACATCTTCATGATGCAGGATTTAAAAAGGGTAGATTTCTCCAGGCTTTTACTGTCTGGTCGTTTGCCGTTTGGGATGGTTGCCTTCCTACGAGTGCTCAGGAAGTCATGTACATCCCCAACATCTTTCATCAATCTCCGAGATGTGAGGCGAACATGTGCCCGATGACATGTAACGCATTATTCCAGTAGTTTGATATACACCTCTGCCTTATTTGGGTTCTTTTCAACTGAAATATGGAACGAAGCACTCGATGTCGTTAGCATCGGAATAAGTGTCACCGATAATATTCTGTATGCGCTAGCGCAATGTAGGGTTT
>CAZJLQ010000120.1:0-5227 GCA_964546675.1 uncultured Synechococcus sp. | reverse complement strand
CCAGCACGTTGCGCAGAATCACCACGTTGTCGGAGACAAACTCCTCCACGCCGTAACGGGCGATCGGCCCGTACTCATCGATCCGCTCAGTGGTCATCACGGTGGTCACACCGATCTCCTTGAGCCGGGCGATCAGCCTGAAAATCTCCCGCCGCACGACAAAAACGGCGTCGTACTGCTGGAAAACAGCGGTAATCGAGTCGATGGCAACACGTTTCGCCTTGTATTTGCGAATGGCGTAGTTGATCCGCTCAATCAGGCCGGAAAGATCGAAACTCCCGGCGACGTCCTGGCCGTCTGGATCGGGGGAGGCATCCAGGATGAACAGCTTGTCCTGCTCAACCATCTCCTGGAGATTCCAGCCAAAGCTGGCGGCGTTGCGAAGAATGTCGAGGGGAGACTCCTCGAATGTGACGAAGATGCCGGGCTCGTCGAAATGCTTGATGCCGTTGTGCAGGAAATGCAGCGAAAACACGGTCTTGCCCGTACCGGAGGTGCCGCTGATCAACGTGCTGCGCCCAATCGGCAGGCCGCCTTGGCAAACGTCGTCGAACCCCTCGATACCGGTCGGAAGCTTTTGAACCTGCATCTGAGCAGGCCCGCTAGCGGGTGGAAACTGCATACCTACACGGTTACAAATTGACGGTAGTGAGAACGGTCCGGGGGGGGCGACCGATCACCATCTCGCTTAAGAATCCTCAAGCGAGGAATCGGTTTCATCAACGCTGTCGATGTAACCGCTGTTCAGAGAGCTGTCCGCCAGTTCGTCGTAGAGCAGGTCAAGGCCGATCAAAACCCGCTCCCTGTCGGACAGATCACCGATGATGCGACGGACGGGGGGCGGAAGGATCTTCGACAGTGTTGGTGTGGCCAAGATCTTGTCCTCCTCCGCCAACTGAGGATTTTTGAGCACATCAATCACTTTCAAGGCATAAACGCCGCGAAACTCCGTTTCGAGGATGTTGCGCAACGTCTTCAACGCCCGCATGGAATTGGGCGTGTTCCCAGCCACGTAGAGCTTGAGGATGTAAGTCTTGCGTGGGCTCATGACGTCATGTCCGGGGAATCGTTGGACTCGATCTCCCGGCGGGAGAGGGGTGAGGCCGCTCCGGTCAGAGGGATGTCCGGCGGAATTGACCTCCGGTACATCTCACACAAATGCGCCATCACATCGAGCAGCGCAAGGCGGTAATCCTGAAGAAAATCATTTTTATGGCCCTCGAGCCGCAACTGTTTCCAGAACTCATCGATCAGGTTCACGTGAATTTCCACGGCCCTCGTGATTGGCAGATCACTGAAGAACGCCGTGTTTACGAAACTCTCGAGAGCCTGATTCGCCGCAGCGGGATCGCGGAAATAGCTAATCAGAAGATCTCTGTAGGTGCGTTGCAGAGACTGCAGCAACTCACTCCGTTCTTCCTTCGAGAGCGTCCCAAGGAAACGGGATGGATCCCGTTTGTAGAACACGCCCAAATATCCAAGCCGCTCCTGGAGACGATTCGACAGCTTCCAGACCTCACGAGCGACCCCCTCCCCCTGGCGCCCCTCGGCCCGTCCTTGGCGCAAAAACCGTGAAATCGCTGCGTCGACGTTGTACCCGAGCTGTTCCAGCTGATCTTCCGGAAGGTGGAGCTCCTCTGCGTGGTAGTCCACATGGCCCTTCACCTCGCCGACCACCACCGCCGGGAAGAGAAGACTGGAGTTGATCAGCTGCTCGCGTGTTTGGGCATCGAGCAGAGGTTGCTCCACCACCACAGCATCGATGGTGTCCCGGCGTTGACGCAACGCCTCGACCAAGCCGTCTTCTGCGGAGAGATCAACAACGATCGGCTCGTAGCGATTGGTTGGAAGCCATTGGGAACAAGCCTCGACCAAAGCTGTGGTCCTTAGCAAGAGAGCGATGGTGAGGGCCGGCCTGGCCATCCGGGGGTCAGGTTCAACGTGTAGTTGAATCTTGACGAAGGGAGGCCCGAGGATCGAAGATCTTGGTTTGTCTTTCGATTGCGGCTCAGGCTGAATCGGTTTCTCCGAGCCTGACCGCGTCTTCTACTTAATGGCCGACACCAAGCCCGCCGCAGACAAGTCAGACGCTGGAGCCACTCCGGCATCAACTGAGACCTATGCGATTGCAGAGGCATCAGGAACCCAGGTCTGGCTGCAGCCGAACCGTTACTACGACCTCGACAGAATCCATGCTGACGTCGACTCGACGATCACGCTGGACAACGTCCTCCTCGTCAAAGACGGAGGTTCCACCACCCTTGGGCAGCCCTACGTCAAGGACGCCAGTGTTTCACTGAAGGTGATGGCTCACCGACGTGGTCCGAAGATCATCGTTTACAAAATGCGTCCGAAGAAAAAGACTCGGCGTAAGAATGGTCATCGTCAGGAACTCACACGGGTGATGGTCGAGTCCATCACTGTTGGCGGCAAGTCAATCAGCTGAGCAGCCCAACCCACGACCGCCCCAATCTCTCCTCTCCCCCATGGCACATAAGAAAGGCACAGGTTCAACACGAAACGGACGCGATTCAAACTCCAAGCGCCTCGGCGTGAAGGCCTATGGCGGAGAATCGGTTTCGGCCGGCTCAATCCTGATCCGCCAGCGCGGCACGTCTGTTCTGCCGGGTGTGAATGTTGGCCAAGGAAAAGATGACACGCTCTTCGCCCTGACGGATGGCGTGGTGAAGTTCGAAAGCATCAAACGTGGACTGCGCAATCGCAAGCGCATCCACATCACTGCCGCCGTTTAAAGCAACGCTCCCCGCTTAAAGCTCCCTTGGCTTCAGGCGTTCAGGGCGACGGGCCCGGCGAAGCACAACAAGCAAACCGATCACAGTGAGCCCCAGCACGGCAGCGTCGCTGGGGCTTTTGCTGTGGAAACACTCCAGCACTTCGTAAGGGAGTGGAAGAGCCAGCAACACCACAAGCAGCCAGTCGCCCCAACGGCGATCAGTCCATGTGGCCCACGCCGCCACATAGACCAACAGCGCATAACTCCCCATCACAGCGGCAATCCCCCGCAGCGCCTCTGGACCGAGATCCAGGGCGCGTCGAGCCAAACCAGCAAGCAGGCGCCGATCTGCCTCTCCCAAGGCATCAGCCAGTCTTGCCAAACCCGACGTATCAGAACTCCCCCAAAGTGCCCCCAGACTCAGGCTGACGAGAAGGGTTGCCACCACAACCTTCTTGATCACAATCATCCGAATCAGCAGGCCTTGCATGAGCGTCCGTCAGATGGGCTGATACGTGCGGGTGGTGATCAAAAACGGGTGGAATCGTTCCAAGAAGTGACTCTGCAGGCTGCGGAAGAAGGTTTCAACCAGTTGCGGATCATCGAAATGAAACGGGTATTCCCCTTGGTGCCCCTTGAAGAAATACCAATTCAGCAAAGCGGTTGAGCCACGGGCCATCCTGTTGTGAAAGGCATGCAACTGGGCCGAAGGGTCCGGAAGATGCTCCAGCACATCCAGGCACACCACCGTGTCAAAGCAAACAGTGCCCGTGTCATCGAGATCCCGGTGCACCGAAAGCTTGTGATTCACCCCCAACGTGGCCGAACGCTCCTGAACAAACGCACGGTTGTGGGGATTGAGATCCACAAACCAAACATGGTCCACCTCGGGCAGTGCAGCGGCTGCAAGCGCATGGGTCCCGATGCCGCCACCGAAATCCAACACCTGACCGCGGCCAACGGATTCCTGCAATCGAAGGGTGTCAGCGATGTAGTCCGCACTGGATAGATGCCAGGCGGCGAGCTCGAGCAGATGTCCCGTACCGACGGTGTCTTCATAAAAAGAAGTGGCATCCTCCGCACGAAACGCCCCAGGATGGAGATCCGCCAAGTCTTCAGTGCTGCTGGGCATGCGGCTGTTCAGATCCTCCATGGACAGCTGCAGGTAGCTCGCCAAATGGCGACGGACAGCAAAACCATCCGCGAGGAACCGAGACACATCAAGCTGCTGCTGCATGGAAAGCTGCGGCATACCCAGACGACAAACGCCGCCAACTTAGAGGTGCGCAGACAAGGCTTTGGTCGGATGCTGAAACGCCCTGCAGCCCGATCAACCGCTTCAATGATCCTTTCCACTGGCGTAGGACATCTGCTTTGCGGGCACCATTCGGCTTTGTGGTGATTGACAAACCCGAGGGTTTCACCTCCCACGCCTGCGTCAGTCGTCTGCGCCGATGTTATGGACTCAAACGCGTCGGTCATGGCGGCACACTCGACCCGGCTGTCACCGGTGTCTTACCGATCGCGTTAGGACAAGCGACGCGATTGTTGCCTTACCTGCCAGGCGAGAAGACGTACACCGGGCTGATTCAACTGGGAACCAGCACCGACAGTGATGACCTGGAGGGAGAGGTCATCAAAAGCCAAGCGCATCCTCATCTGCGCTGGAGCGCCATCGATGCAGCACTGGACAAGTTTCGAGGACAAATCGAACAACGCCCCCCACAGGTTTCAGCGGTTCATGTCAATGGCGAACGGGCTTACGCCCGGGCCCGCCGAGGCGAGATCATGGACATTCCTGCACGCACGGTGACCATCCACCAGCTGCAGCTGATGCACTGGGATGCGAACAGAGGCCAGCTGCGGGTGAGCGTGCATTGTTCGGCTGGGACCTACATCCGCGCAATCGCGCGGGACATCGGAGAACTGCTGGGCTGTGGGGGCTGTTTGGCATCACTACGCCGCACACAAGCTCTTGGTTTTCTTATCAACCAAGCCCAGCCACTACCTGAAAAAGACCAAACACCACCAGTACCCCTGTCACCCCTGCAGGCCCTAAGCGGAATGCCGAGGCGAGATCTAGATCTAAGCGAACAACGCGACTGGCGCTGCGGGCGAAACATTCACACTGACATTCACGATGAAAAGCCAACTGTGGTCTGCAATCCCGATGGAAGCATTGCCGGCATCGGCATAAGCAATGGAGCCAATCAGCTACGACCCAAAGTTGTCTTCGATGCGATTGGGTGAACGAAGGGAAAAATCCAGAATTAGCAATACAAGACAGAACGCAATCCCAAATAAAATAAGTTTAGGAGTTAAATAACCATTGTCTCGCCAAAGCCATTTTGAGGGAAAGACCAGCATTACCAATATTTAGGTCGATCAAGTCCTGGCGGGAACGCCGAAAACTGGAGCCAAACAAAACATTGGGCCCATCACCACCGTTGGCGAAACTAACAAGGATGCCTAGCGATAGGGATACTTAGCGAT
>CAZJLQ010000119.1:0-5230 GCA_964546675.1 uncultured Synechococcus sp. | reverse complement strand
TTTGACCTTTGACCTTTGACCTTTGACCTTTGACCTTTGACCTTTGACCTTTGACCTTTGACAAATTAAACAATTCAACAGTCTGGGTCTTCCCGTGAGTCTGATGATGATGAGTTAGACCCGATTGACCCACGATTCATTCTTCTTACTTTACTTGGCATACGGATCGTCGAGTACTCGCCAAACCACCGTTATCTCTACTTTGGTTGATGGGGCATGAATTCTTCAGTCATGGCTTGCCATGCACGTTTCTTGGCCTCTTCATTCAGGCAAATCGAGGTCTGATTCGACTCCCACCAGGCATCAAACAGATCGTGGGCTTCGTCGTAGAGATGATCTTCATCGAAGCTTTCCTGAAGGAGTTGGCGCACGGCCTGGCGCAGCTCCTCGTAGCGGGAAAAGTTGAAGATGACTTCCATGCGTGGAGCGCTGCTCCGGAGATCCTCATCACGCTATTGGAACGACGTGCAGGCCAGAGCTGCATGCGGTCAGGCCCAACGATCCATCACCTGCTGCACCACGATTTTCTGCATCACCACCTGCAAAACAACGACGAGTGGAAGAGCAAGAAGAACACCGGGAAGACCCAAGAGCGCTCCGAGGCTCAACTGGGACATCAAAGCCACTGTCGGAAGCAGGTTGACCGTCTTGCGCAGCAGGAGAGGCGTCAGCAGAAACGCCTCGAGGTTCTGAAGCACCAGGCGGAACACCAGCACTGTCACCATCAGTTGCGGCGACTGGAGCAGGGCAAGACCAGTGGGCAGCAGTGTTGCCGCTGTCGGTCCGATGGTTGGGACAAAGGTAAGAAGCCCGCAGACCAGCGCACTCAGAAGGGCCAGTGGAGCTTTCAGCAAGGCAAGCCCTGCCCAGGTCATCAGGAACACAGTCAATGCTGAGATGGTCATCCCAGCCAGCCACCCACCCAGGGCACTGCGGCAGTCACTCAACAGAACGGCCATCTGATCCCGGGCAGGTCGAGGAGTGATGGCGAGAAGCATGCTGCTGTGGGCTTGCGGATCAAGGGCCAGCAGCACGGCCAGCAGTGCCATTAGGAAGGCTTGCACCAAGGAATTGGCAGCTCCTCCAGCCACCCCCAGCAACTGGGCTCCAATCGGTTGCAACCGTTCGAAATTGAGACTGCCGTTGATGGATGCTTCCAATTCCTGCAGCCTCGGGTCGCCGCTGAGGATGGAGGAAATCTTGTTCACCAGTTCGGGCAGGTCTTGGCCGAGTTGCTGAATCTGCAGAACCAGCTCAGGAAACAGACGACTGCCAATGAAGGCGCTCGCCAGAACCAACATCAGAACGACCAACACCAGAGCCTGGGGCCGATTCAACCGGCTGCGGGACTGGAGTTGAACGATCAACACATCCAGGGCGACAGCGATCACGACAGCGCCGAACAGAACCAAGAGCACCCAGCGGAGATGCCAGATCAGCAGGGCCAGCACAACAAACGTCAGCGCTGCCAGGGCACTTCGTGCACTCATGCGGTGAGCCTCCTGGGCCTCCAACGATCCATGACATCACGGATCAGGATTTCGCGGACCAGCACCTGGAGCACCACGGCAAGGGGCAACGCCATCAGCAGTCCGAGCGGACCAAAGATCACCGTGAAGATGAACTGGGCAGCAAGAGTGAGGCCCGGCAGCAGTTTGACCTGGTGCTGCATGACCGAAGGGGTGATCACATAGCTCTCGATGTTCTGAATCAGGATGTAAGCCCCTAGCACTGCCGCTGATTTCCAGGGCGCTTCCAGCAGGGCAACAGCCATCGGAAACACGGTGCTCATGGTGGGCCCCACATTCGGAATCACGTTGAGGAGTCCCGCGAGCAATGCGTTGGCCAGCACGAGTTTCACCCCCAGCAAAGTCAATGCCAGCCCACAAAGGAGTGATACGGCCAATGAACTGATCAGGACTCCCACCATCCAGCTGCTCAGCGCTTCACCGCACTGCAACAGAATCGACTTCGCCCGACGCCGATAAAAGGAGGGGACCAGAAGGATCGCGACGTCCCTGTAGGCCTTGGGTTGCACGCTCACCATCAGAGCCACCGCCAGGGTGAACAGAACCCTCAGCGCCACATTGCCAAGGTTTCCAGCCAGGCCGAGAAGACTCACCAGACCGGTGCTGACACCGGAGGCAAGAGTGCCGCCATCGGGGATCAGCCCAGCGCTGTTCAGGCCCTCTCGATCCAGATCGGGGATGGCGTCACTTCCATAGATCGCATCACTGATCTGATCGACCCCACCCAGGGCGAGTTGAACCAATTCCCGGGCGGCTTTCGGGAGTTGTTGGAGCAGGGTTGTGAACTCATCAATGAATGGTGGAATCACCACTGCCGAAACAACGGCGATCAGCGTGATGACTCCTCCGAGGCAAATCAACAGGGCGGTAGGCCTGGCCATTGGACGCCTGGCACGCAACAGGCCAACCAGGGTGCAGAGGGCCATCGCGATGACGATGCCCGCAAACAGCATCAACATCACTTCTCTCAAGCTCCAGATCAGAGCAACAGCCGCAATGAGGGCCGCGAGAGAAAGCCACTGCGGCAGCTTCACTCGTCCCCTTCTGGGGATTCTTCAGACTCACCGGAATTTTGATTTTGTGAATATCCCAAACCGTTCGCCGCCGCATAACGCTGGGCGAATCGCATGAACCGTTCGAAATCGTCTTCGGTCTTCCAGGTGTACGTCGCTTCCAGGGCGCTTGGTTTGCCATTGACAAACTTGCCGTTCACTTCGCGGGTGACCATCTCTCCTTCCTCATCCACCATCCACATGCCGCCGATGTCACCGAGGGTTTCCGGAGCCAGGGCCTGGGGTTGTTCGAACACGAATGTGGCCTGCCCCGTCCTTCCGTCTCGGCTGCGTGTGAGGCGGATGTCGGGAACGACCGGTTCGTTGACGCCACGGAAGAACTGTATGTAGGCGCTGCCGGATGCGTCGCTCATTTCATCGTTATCAAGAAGCGGGATCTTAGGCGCAGAATCAAGCCAGGTTGAGTTCCAGCATGCGTTGAGCGGCCTGGTCTGCATCCAGTCCACTGATGTCAAGGGAGATGCGCTCGGGAGAACGCTTCAGCTCACGGTCGTAGCAACGGTCGTAGTAATCCAGCATGGCCTCACAGGCTGTTGTCCAGTCCTCGGCCTCAATCGCCTTCAGCGCTTGGTCCGTGCGTTGTGGACCAAGCCGACGGCTGATGCGTGCAGTGGCGTCCGCCAGGGCCTGTTGTCCCTGACGGCCATAGACGCCAACCAGCTGCTGCACCCGTTCGTCGGCACCGCGCTGGATTTCCAAAACCGGGGCCTGTTGCATTTGATGGAACAACTCGGCGGGGATTCGACAGCACCCCACCTGAATGCTTTCCGCCTCAAGCCAGATGGCCTCTGCACCATTCCGGTGCCAGTGATCCAACTCTTCGGCCAGGAGATTTTCGTAGTGCTCCGTCGTTGGTTGTGGTGGTAACCCCAGCCCGCCGAAGCTGCTGCCGCGATGGTTGGCAAGGCCTTCCAGATCGACCACGGCGACACCCCGTGCCCGGAGGCCCAGCAGCAGGTCTGTCTTCCCAGTACCGGTCCGGCCACCCATCAGGCGGAGTGGCCACGCTTTGGAAAACCGCTCGAGCACCCAGTGCCGATATCTCTTGTAGCCGCCGCTCAGGAGTAAGGGGCTGAGATCGAGAAGATCGGCGAGCCAGGCCATGCTCGCGGACCGCATTCCACCTCTCCAGCAATAAATTCTCGGAGGTCCTTGGTCCCTCAGGGCTTCCAGCTGTTCCGCGAGGTTCGTGAGTTTTCGTCCGGTGAGCGACAGGCCGAGGTGAATGGCATCCCGACGGCCGCGTTTTTTGTAGGTGGTACCGACATCGGCCCGTTCCTGATCACTGAACAGCGGCAGGTTCACCGCTCCAGGCCAATGGCCCCTGGCGTATTCCGATGGACTCCGTACATCGATGATCACTCCGTCTTTGGCGCGAAGGACTTCGATCGGTTCGGAATGCACGTCTGCCATGTTTGACATAGTGGGCCAATGCCGTGCCAGTCAGGGCCGGTTGCGACTCATGCTGTCTGGTTCTTCTCCCACCACAAGCCTCACTGCCGATCAGTTGATCGATCGCTTCGCAGCGGGAAGCGCCCGCCAACGGCGTTCACTGATCCGCACTGTCGAGTCCCGGGCGAGTGATCTTGCTGAACTGGGGCCGGACGTGATGGGTCCTTTTGATCCAAGCGGGGATGACTGGGCAGCGGGTTGGATTCTTCAGGTTCTCCAGCGTCATCAACCCGCAGCGCTCAAGGCTTTGCTGCCTTCATCGGGATTGGGCTGGTTTGAAGCCGACTCGGCAGTCGGTATCGATTACGCGCCATTGCAGCAACACTTTCTTCGCGAAGAGTTTGAAGCCGCTGATCGTTTCACCAGTGCTGTGCTGCGCCAGTTGGCTGGTCCGCAGGCGGAGCGTCGCGGATACGTCTATTTCAGTGAAGTTCCATCCATGGCTGGTCAGGACCTAGAGACGCTTGACCGTCTCTGGATGGCCTATTCGCAGGGACGGTTTGGGTTCTCCGTTCAAGCGCGCCTGCTGGCTGGTTTTGATGGCCGCTATGAGCGTTTGTGGCCGCGTATCGGTTGGAAAGAAGATGGCGTTTGGACGCGTTACCCAGGCGCTTTCACCTGGTCCATTCAAGCGCCGGAGGGTCACATGCCACTCATCAATCAGTTGCGAGGGGTTCGACTCATGGACGCTCTGCTGAACCATCCAGCCTTGTGTGATCGACGTTGACCCAACGGTTGTCATTTCGACTGCTCGGTTCACCCAGACCTATTAGGTTCAGGACAGGTGAATGCTCTGCCGGTTGGTCCACACACCCCGCCGGGTTCGGTTTCGATGGGCGGATTTCATCCTCCCCTCAACGCTTCAGCTGACTCCCTTGATGGAGCTGCTGATCGAGCCGGTTGGCTGCCTAGTGACGTGCCAGAGAGTCCAACTAGGCCTCCACGAAGCGCTCGTGAACGCGGTTCGACATGGAAACAGTGAGGACCCCAGCAAACAGCTTCGGGTTCGGCGCATCCTCACCCCCAACTGGCTGATCTGGCAGGTGCAGGATGAAGGTGTCGGACTGCCAGACCATGCTCGGCAAGCTCTCCTGCCGGAACAGTTAGATGCACGGAGCGGGCGGGGTTTGTTCCTGATTCATCAGTGCTTCGACGACGTGCGTTGGAGTCGTCGCG
>CAZJLQ010000118.1:0-5230 GCA_964546675.1 uncultured Synechococcus sp. | reverse complement strand
GGCGTCTGCTGACCATCCGATGCTTCACCTGACTCCCCACTCGACTCGGGGGAAGATGGCGCCTGGCCCTGCGTCTCCGGTTGATCGGGACGGCGATTGAACCAATCAAAAACCATCAGGCCGAGGCGGTCGCTGCCGCATCATGAAACCGCCTAAGCACACCGTTGATCATCCGCCGGCCCTGTTCATCGCTGTAGCGATTCGCCAGTTCAACCGCCTCATTGAAGGCAACAGGAGCTGGTGTGGAGAGATTCTGAAGATCAACGACGGCAAGGCGCAGGATGTCGCGATCAATCCTTGGCAGGCGACTCAAACGCCACCCCTCCATCACAGCGTCCAATCCTGAGTCAATGGTTGAACGATGTTCCAGAACCAGTGCGACCCGTTGCATGGCTGCCTGGCGGATGTTCTCTTGATCCCCCAGCAGCAGCAAACGCGGCAGTTCCATGCAGGCCGACAGCCCGTTCAGCACCTGCTCGGCAGAGCCAAGGGCGACCCGAAGGTGAGAGCGGATCGATTCAACCGGAACAGCCTGGTCTTCCTGCAGTTCACTGTCCAAAAGGCCCTGCTGGGCCTGTTCCAGTTCGCTCGCGCCGGAATCGAGCGTTTCCCGCCAATGCTGCATCAGGCTGTCGAGCGCTTTCTGAAGCAGGTTTTCCATCGGAAGGTCCTGCGAAGCCCTTTTTTTCTGCTGATCGGGAACCTGACCCAATACGAGCAGTGCCAATTCACGGGAAAGAGATCTTGACTGCATCGAATCAACTTGTGGGTGAAACAGACGAGCGCAACTGAGCCATCAGACTCGAAAAACTTCGGTTCACCGGTGCTTCCCTTTCGTCGGGATTCACAATGCCGGCCGAAATGATCGTCCGGAACGCTTCTTCAACACTGATATCGAGCTCCCGCACAGATTGCTCAGGCACCAACGTGTACCAACCGGTCGTCGGATTCGGTGCCGTTGGGATGAACACGCTCAGAAGCGGTTGCTGAAGATCAGACTGCAGTGATGGGCCCACTTCCCCCGTCACAAAACCGACGCTGAACAATCCTTCACGGGGGTATTCAACGAGGACAACCCGACGAAAACGGCTTGAATTGTCCCGAAGAAACGTTTCGAGGAGCTGTTTGAGGGTTTTGTAAACCGAGCCTGCGAGCGGAATACGCGTCAGCGTGCCCTCGCCGAACTCCAACAGCCACCGACCGACGATGTTTCGAGCCATCAGGCCGATCAACAGAATCCCCATCAGGGGAACGGTCAAACCCAACGCCAGGTTGATCAGATCCTGGAGCAGGGGGTTGAGCGTGATGAAGGGGTTGAACTGCTTTGGAATCGATGTCAGAAACGCCAGAACAAAGCGACTGACGATCGTGGACAACCAGATCGTCGTCGCCAGTGGGATCACCACAAGGAGACCGGCGATCAAATCATTTTTGAGATCCTGTCGAAGCCTCGCGGTCAACGGCAGATCAGGCCTGGGGTTGGACTGAACCAAGGAGCTTCGGAGCCCGGAGTCTGGGGGAATGAAACCAACCTAACCAGCACTCCGGACAGGTCGAATCAAAGAACGGCGGCGAGTGCAAGCAATGCGAAAGCGATCGCAAGGACCACAGCACTTCCCGTACCACCGATCAGACGCTGACTGGAGGCACGATTTTGCTGGGATTCCAGCGCTGTTTTCTGCTCATCGAATTGGGCGATCTGGGTGTCGACGAAATCCTCTGCAGCACGAACCTTGTCCTCAGCTGATGCATCAGCCGGCAACTGACCAGCCTGTGCCAACTGCTCACCAATCGCCTTGACCTGCTTTTCGTCCTCCCTGACCTTGCGAGCCTCTGTCAGGGTCTGACGCAATTGCTCCAAGCGCTGCGCAGCCGGCCCTTCAGCGCTGTTCACACTGAGGGACATCGGCACAGCAATCACCATGCCGATGGTCAGAAGGGCTGAGAGGACGCAGACGATCCAGCGCAACGGTGTGAATCGCTGTTCAGGCAAGTCAAGTCGGGAACCGATCAAGGAAATCAACAGACCCATGAAGCCCATGGGTGCAATCGCCACCAACGGGCCGATCACCTGGGGCCGGGCGGTGTCATCCGACCAATCAACACCGGTGAGCACCGCAGCCATCTGCAGCACCAGAACCACCACCATGGTGAGACCCAGCCATCGAAGGACGGGACCGAACCGTCCGTTGCCCGTGCGTCCCATCTCGGATGCGCTCACGTAAAGATGCAGAAAAAGCGCCCAACTTTACGTTCGATGATCGAGCGTTCCGTTGATCAACAGGACGACCTGAGCACTGCCCTGAAGCAACGGGCCCGCGAAGAGGGCTTCAATCCCGTTGGGTTGGCGCGCCTGCCAGGCAGTCCGCGGTTGCGACTGCGCACGCAGGCCCTGCAACGGTGGCTGGATCAGGGCCACCAGGCGGATATGGCCTGGATGGCCGCTCCCAGACGTCTGGATGCAAGCCAGTTGCTTGATGGCGCAAGAAGCCTGCTGGCCGTTGGCCTCAATTACCACGTCGCTGCAGAGACGCAGGACGGCTGTTTGAAGGTGGCTCGTTATGGATGGGGTCGCGATTACCACCGCGTGGTGGATCAGCGCCTGAGACGCGTCGGCCGTTGGCTGTCCCAACAGCGTCCTGACGCCCAATGGCGCGTTTGTGTTGACTCTGCCCCCCTTCTGGACAAAGCCTGGGCTGAGGAGGCGGGCCTCGGCTGGATCGGGAAACACAGCAATCTCATTCATCCCAGCCGGGGATCCTGGATGGTGCTCGGCCATTTGCTGACCACAGAAGAGCTGCATCCGGATGAACCATCGAGAAGCCTTTGCGGACGCTGCACGACCTGCATCGATGCCTGCCCGACCGGAGCGATCAGCGAACCCTTTGTCGTGGACGCCAGAAGTTGCCTGGCATTCCACACCATCGAAAACCGACAAGCCGACCTACCGGATGCGATTCAGAACGCATTGGGTCCCTGGGTGGCCGGCTGTGACATCTGTCAGGACGTCTGCCCCTGGAACCACCGCACCCTGCCCTCATCGCAAGACCCTGAGATGCAACCACGCCCCTGGTTGCTCGAACTCAAACGATCGGATGCACTCCAATGGGACGACGCCACCTGGGACGAGAAACTTCGCGGATCGGCCCTGCGTCGGATCAAGCCCTGGATGTGGCGCCGCAACGCTGCAGCAGCAAAGACAGAACAGCCCACTAACCTTTGAAGACTTTCTTTAAGTCATGGTCGATCGCAGCAGGACGCCCTCTCGATGGCGACAGCGCCTGACTGCAGCTCTGATCGGGTTGGGTTGCCTGAGTCTGACCAGCCCGGCCCATGCCTTGGTTCCTTACGTCTACATCCCAACGACTGAAGAACTGAAAGGTTCCTCGATGGGCATTGGCAGGACAGCTGCCCAACTTCTGCAACTCGGGCAGCCCCAGGAGGCCGCGAAGCTGGCAGCCCTCGCTGTGCGGCTTCAACCAGAAGACGAACGACTCTGGACGGTGCTTGCTGAAGCGCAGTTACGCAGCAATCAACTGGAAGAAGCCAGTCGCTCCCTTGCGGCAGCCAAACAACTGAACCCCAAGAAGGCCGGTCTTTGGTTCGCAGAAGCCGCCATCGCACTGCGCAGCGAACGGCCTGATGAAGCGATCGACCTGCTGGCTCGTGGTTTGCAGCTCGAACCGGATAACCCTGCTGCCTACTTTGATCTCGGGAACGCCCGGATCATGCGTGATGAACTGAAACTGGCTCTGACAGCCTTCGAACGCGCCACGTCCTTGAAACCAGATTTCTGGGAGGCTCTTAACAATCAAGCCCTGGTTCTTTACGAAATCGGCAACCGGGACGAAGCAATCAAACGCTGGCGTCGCGTTCTGGAAATCGAAAACAATCCCGAGCCAATGCTCGCCCTTGCAGCAGCTCTGCATCAACGGGGCAACAACCGTGAAGAGGCTATAAGCCTTGCAACCACTGCCCTGTCCAATGATCCTAACTACGTGCTGACGCCCCATCAGGTGGAACAGCTTTGGGGAGCGCGTATCCGTCAAGCAGCTGCCCAGCTGCTTGATCAAGAGGAGTTAGCCGATACGGTTGAACGTGCACAGGCCAACGCAACCTGGAAGAAAAACCGTTGACCATCTGTAGGCTGAGCGCCTTCCGCACTGGAATCAGCGGACGGAATGGCTGAGGAGCGCGTCGAACCGATTGCTCTGCATCAGGAGATGCAGCGTTCCTATCTGGAATACGCGATGAGCGTGATCGTGGGACGGGCCCTGCCCGATGCTCGCGATGGCCTCAAGCCTGTTCAGCGCAGAATTCTCTACGCGATGCAGGAACTCGGGCTCACCCCTGATCGCCCCTACCGGAAATGCGCCCGCGTCGTGGGTGATGTGCTCGGTAAGTACCACCCGCATGGTGATCAAGCGGTTTACGACGCCCTCGTCCGACTCGTTCAGACCTTTGCAAGTCGCCATCCACTGCTGGATGGTCATGGCAACTTCGGCTCCGTGGACGACGATCCACCGGCGGCGATGCGGTACACCGAAACCCGCCTGGCGCCGATCGCCCACCAGGCACTGCTGGAAGAAATCGGTGACGACACCGTCGACTTCGCTGCCAACTTCGATGGGTCACAGCAGGAGCCGACTGTCTTACCCGCCCAGTTGCCATTTCTGCTGCTGAACGGCTGCTCAGGCATCGCCGTGGGCATGGCGACGAGCATTCCTCCCCACAATCTCGGCGAGGTGGTCGACGGGCTGATCGCCTTGATCCGCAAGCCGGACCTCAGCGACGAGCGCTTGCTGGAGCTGATCCCCGGACCTGATTTCCCTACCGGTGGCGAGGTGCTGCTCAGCAGTGGCCTGCGGGACACCTACCTGCGAGGGCGCGGCAGCATTCCGATGCGAGGTGTCGCCCACATCGAGGAAGTCCAGCCCGGCAAGGGACGCCACAAACGCAATGCGGTCGTGGTGACCGAACTGCCCTACCAACTCAGCAAAGCCGGTTGGATCGAAAAGCTGGCGGAATCGGTCAATGACGGCAAGATCGGCGGCATTGCCGACATCCGCGACGAAAGTGATCGGGAGGGGATGCGGGTCGTTGTTGAACTTCGCCGGGATGGCAATCCCGAGAAAGTGCTCGCTGATCTTCAGCGCCGCACGGCACTGCAAAGCAATTTCGGCGCGATTCTGCTGGCCCTCGTCAACGGTCAACCCCTGCAGCTGTCGCT
>CAZJLQ010000117.1:0-5273 GCA_964546675.1 uncultured Synechococcus sp. | reverse complement strand
AGATCAAGTTCAGAAATAGGAAGGTAGCTCTCTTCCTGAACAATGAGTGATTCGGCATTGACATGATTCTGTAAAACACTCAAGGTTTGATCTTCATCAAACTCAGGTTCTGGAAATGTACGAATTGCAGCGAGTCTGTCGACAGCCATTGGCCCCGAATTCCCTACGACCATGAAATAGCTGCAGTCAGGAAGAAGTTCGAGAACCAGATGGACTTGATCTTGAGTGATCGCCAACAAGTCATCACGGATCAAACGTAAATGGCTGAAACAGCCCAATTCGAGAAGCTGCAATTCCTGATTCGCCAACTCAAGCATGGCAATCACCTGATCCACCAAAACCTGAGGAATTGCTGTAAGAAGATAATCCTTCACACCTTGGCCTAGACTCAGCTCAGAGCCAAAAGAAAATGAACAAAGATCAAAATCAGTTTGAATTAACGGGAATGGAATTTGGATGCCATTGGCAGGATCTAAGACATACAAACGTGCTTGCTCATCGGTTAGATCAGCTGGCAGTTGAATCACCCGTTGAAAAGCAACTTCTGGAGACAAACAAACAGCCACACGATGGGCAGGAATCTTTTTCTCAAGACAGATCTCCTTGAGCAACTCGGCCATCGCCACAGGATCGCTTGGCACACCGCGATCCAAGGCTTCAGCCGGCAACTTGAATGTACTGAGATGATTCAGCTGAATACCATCAACGGAGACTTTTGCCTCGGCGTAACGCAGAGCATCAGAACCAAACTCCAACAGCAGTACGCGTTTGGAGAATCGACGCCTCAGATTGAACAAACGCTGAGGCAATTGGCTGATGTCCAAGCCAAAGAATGTACCGCCGACCAAAGGTGTTGAGGTCATCGATCAGCAGTAAGGACGTGGTCGGCAGAACAATCGACGAACAGGAAGACCAGAAGCACTCAGAGTTTCAGGGAGTGCTTGAAGCACATAAACACCGCCTTTTGAGTTTTTTGTCGGATCCAATAGGTCTTTCAGTGAAGGTTCAGCTTGAGTTGTCTTCCACAAACACATTCTATAGCCGGCTGGCATCTCAAGAGGCTTGCCTGGTAAATCCCAAGCCAGTAAAGGATCCCGCTCTTTAGTGCAAGCCTTAGCACGAGGCGTCGCTGTATCAAAAGCAATTTGGCTGTAACCCTGAAGAGTTCCATCCAACCTTTCTTTGCTGATTCCTGGTTGCTGAAGGATGTCGACCAATCGATCCATCACCAACTGGATCTTTTGATGATCAATCAGAACACCATTGGGAAGTTGCCCACCCGGATCAGCGGTGCCCGGCTCAGCTTCCCCCATAAAGCGAACGGTGAACTGCATCACAGTTGCCACAACACCGGTGAAGACACTGAGCATCATGACCGCAAGAAGCACTTCGAGCACCGTCATCCCACAGAGATCAGCCTGACGGTTACTGTGCATCGCGAGGCAGGGAAAGAATATTATTTACATAGAAATCTTCCGTATCAGATCGATCAATTCCAGCTCGCACTAAAATATTCTTCTCTTCAATAGTCAATGGATAACGCCCTGACTCATCAAAAGCCTTCTGAGCAAGATCCAACGCCATCAATAGAGACGATGTCGCCGTAACGATAATCACACCACCCACAACAGCATCAATCATTTACGAACCCTCGAAAGAGCAACGTTCATCATTACCATCAAGAATACAGGAAAAAAGCTGATAATCCTGCGAACTCCCTGGATTAACAATGACCCTATACGACAAAAACTTTAATGCACACGCAAAAGGAACGTCACTACCAGGAGAGACTGATGCATCCTCCTTGAACTCTTTGATGGCACAAAACTCAACCTGAGGCGGGCATTTACCTTTCGTCAATGATTCAACATGATTTTCTATCTTCTGGCAAAGAATTGAACGTTTTTCATTTTTTCCAATTGCATTGAGATGAATATTTTCGTTTAGCAATTTAAGGAAGTCACGGTCAATTGCGGAGAAATTCACAGCCTGAAAATAAGGATCCTCTTGCGCTGGGATCAATGTACGACCAGTCAACGACAAGCTCATTTCAAAAATTGCCATGATTCCTGTCAACATCGCAATTCCCAAGCCAGCATAAAGATAGGTCATTTCACAAGCTCAAGCCAGCGATTGCATACATTCTAAGCAGGCTTTCACCCAGAAACATGTTCATTTGGATCAAGCCTTCGCCACTGCAAGAACTCCGATTGATGAGTAAAGAGACTCATCCTGCTTATGACACCATCCAAAGTCATTCAGACCAGCACCTTGACATAACGATCAAAAACTTCTGAAACGCATAACTCCTTAACCTCAGGGCTGTTCATCCATTGGTTCTGGTTCCTCAAGCGCAGAGTCAAGACCTGACTGGACGAGAGCTGCCGTTCGTCCATAGGCCGTGAGTGTGAGAGACATGCGTGTGAATGATGCAGATGGCGAGTCCTCAGCGGCCTTTTTTCCCACGATCGGTGTTGGCTCCGCTTCAACACTGAGATCGTTGATGATTACGAACACTTGAAGACTCTCTAACGCACGGAGAAAACTCAACACATGTTCAAACGGGCCCTGCACTGTGAGCGCAGCTGAACGCTTCTCCAAACCTTGATTCAGCAGCGGATCCGTGGGAAGGACCTCCATGCCTTCCACAGGGGGGTCTTCGTTTGGCGACTCGCCCTCTGGCGGTTCGGGGGGAGGCACATAACGCTCGATCTCACCGGGCTCAGTCGCCGTGATCGTGACGGATTCGGCCAAGGCAAGCAGATTCAATTCCGCTAGGAACGTTGCCAAGTCGGCCGTTCCAGCAATCAAGCCGAGCAATTGATCCTTCTGGCTCTCACGGGTCTCCTGATCGGCACGCAGGGATTCGAGCTCCTGCCGCAACCCAGGCACTGCGTCCCGTTTGAGCTTGAGTTGATCCACCGTCGCCTGACGATCTCGCACCAGCACCGATAGGGGTGTGAAGCCAAAGATCAACAGCATCGATGCAATCACCACACCAAGAATGATCGGAATCAGAACAACCGCCCGTTCCGGTGTCATCCAGGCCGCCGCTCGCGGCGGGCGTCCAGCCGAAAAGTTGGTCATTTGAGCAACCCCTCCTTCTGCAGCACACGAACGCGGCTGGCCAGACCATCTGCACCGATGCCAGGCAATCGGGGCAGCGTTGCTCGCGCTGCATCCGGCGCAAACAAGGCGCGTGCGGTGAATCTCAATCTCTCCATGGTGTCTGTTCGCTCCAGCTCAGCTCGCTGCAGCCGCACCTCTGAAGGATCAAACATCGATGATCCCGCCAAACGCAGCAGGAAAGCATTCACATCCCTGAGCCCGGTCGGCTGTGATGCCACACCCACCAACTCAAGGGCATTCCCCTCACTTTTCATGCTCGTGAGGGTGACGGTGATTGGAATCCGCTGACTGAGATCTGTTAGCAACGCCGAACTCGATCGAACATCCGCCATCGCCGAGGCGATGGCTTCATTGGTGCTGATCAACCGCTCCAAATCCGCTCTGCTTTGCGTGAGCTGCTGTTGCATCGCATCGTGTTCCGCAGCAGGTGCTTGCAGCGTCACTTCCTCTGACGCCAAACGCTGCGCTTGCCACCACTGCCAGCCGCAGGCGAGCAGCAGCAGCACGGGCAACACGGACCCAATCAAGGCACCGCGCAACAGAAAAATGCGCGTGGGAAGAATTTCAGGTGCGCGTTGCCCCGTCTGCTCGCGTCGCTGACGCAAGAGATCAAGATCAAGCCACGCACCAGCACTCACACGCCGAGACCCTGTTCAAGTTCATTGAATCCAGGACGAAGCGTCTGTGCCATAACCGTGGAACACAAGCAGGGTTGGCAAGCGATGCCATCGCGACGATTTCTCATCCTCGCTTTGGTTGTTGGAATGGCCATCGGCAGCGCCACGACACTGCTTGGTCAACGCTGGATTTCATCCAACCGGGACCGCAAAGAAGCAGAACACCAGCAAGGCATCGGGCCACCCGCCACGCCACAGACCATCACAACCGATGTGTTGATTCAGGGGGAACCAACGCTGGGGCAAGCCGATGCACCGGTGACCATCCTCGAATTCAGCGATTTCGAATGCCCCTACTGCCAGCAATTTCACGATGATGTGCTGGCGAAATTAAAGAGCACGTACATCGAGAAAGGCTTGGTGCGCTTTGTGCACAAGGATCTGCCCCTGCCGTTTCACAACCATGCCGTCCGAGCAGCCGCTGCGGCCCGTTGTGCGACAGATCAAACCACGTACTGGCAGGTGTATTCCGCTCTGTTCAAGGCGCAAACCTGCCTGAGCTGCAAAGGGGTGCTGGAGATTGCGGGGAGCGTTGTTGACGACACAACGTCTCTTCAGGCCTGCATGAACAATCCGAGAACCTTGGCTCTCATTGAAGCCAACCGGTCTGAAGCGAAGCTGCTTGGCATCCAAGCCACGCCAACCTTCGTGATTGGTCCAACCCTTGCTGAGCATCGCCATCGAGGCAGCGTGATCGAAGGGGCATTGCCATGGCCTGCCTTCAAAGAAGCGGTGGATCAAGCCCTTGAACGGGCTGAACAGCCGTCGACACCGGGAAACGAGAGCGATACAACAACAAAGCAATCTCCGCCATAACGGCATGCCGATCGCACTGCCCCTGTTGCTGCTGGTCAGCCTGCTGAGCAGCAGCAATCTGGCCCGAGCTGGTAACCCCACCGATCTGATCAGAGTGCTGCAGCACAAGAGCTGCCGGAGTTGCGACCTGGCCGATGCAGACCTCGTGCATGCCGATCTACGGGATGCTGATCTGACTGGCAGCCAACTCCAACGCGCCAACCTCAGCCAGGCCAAGCTTGATGGCGCCAAGCTGCGTGACAGCGACCTGAGCTTCACCAGTTTGCGCGGAGCCTCACTGCGCGGAGCCGATCTTCGGGGCAGCAAGATCTATGGCACCGATCTTCGCAACGCCGATCTCAGCGGTGCACTGCTCGATGACAAAGCGCTTGAGCAGAGCCATTGGCAAGGAGCCCAGGGGATCCAATCAGGCGTACGCAGTCATGCCGTCTTGCACAACGCGGGAGTCGACGCCGCATCCGCTGGACGCTGGCAAGACGCGGAACAACTCTTCAATGCAGCGATTCAAAGCAAACCGAACGAACCGCTCAGTTGGGTGGCCCGTGGCATCAGCCGTGGAGAACAGGACAAGTTTGCCCTTGCCTCAAACGATTTGGCCCACGCAGGACGGCTTTATGAGCAGCAAGGCGATTCTGTTAAAGCAAAGCAATT
>CAZJLQ010000116.1:0-5299 GCA_964546675.1 uncultured Synechococcus sp. | reverse complement strand
AGCAATTGTCTCTCTCTGGACTGGACCTGGACAGCGCATTTCTGCTGTTCAACCCATTTGAAGCTGGCTCAATGGAGCCCGAGCAAAACACGTGCCCGCTGCAATTAAAAACATCGAAAAATACCAACTTATTATTCCAAATGATCCCAAACAAGACCCAGCATTGGTCTAACTATGGGATTTAGCTGCCACCACCAAGAGCCGGTTTCCGATCCACTCTTGGAGATCGCTGAACCGCCTCCTGCAAAAAAACATTCGTCGCCTTGATCTCTTCTGCGACACACAAAAAGTCTCATGACTGGACTTGCATGAGGCGCTTGATGTAACGCTCCCGTGTGTCGGCCTACGGTCGTGACACCCTGATGTGCCACTCCATGCCAAGCAACAGCGTCCTTGAACGGCGCTTCGAACGGCTGATCTGGCGCTTTCGACTGGTCAGCATTGTTCCCGTTCTGCTGAGCCTGATGGGAAGCGTGGGGTGTTTCCTCGTCGGTGCCCGTGAAATCCTCCAAGCCCTGGACGAATTGCTCTTCCATACATCGGCCCAGGCCCAAGAGAGTGCCCTCGAAAAAAGCGTCGCACAAATTGTTGGCGGTGTGGATTACTTCGTGATCGGCATCGCTCTCTTGATTTTTGCCTACGGCATTTACGAACTGGTGATCTCCGACATTGATCCACGCCACGAGGGCGAACTGGAGCAACACCGCAATCTTCTTTCTGTTGGAAGCCTTGAAAGCCTTAAGCACAACCTGACCAATGTGATTGTGGTGGCCTTGATCGTCTCAGCGTTCAAGAAAATGATTGGCTTCCCGGTGGACAACACCACCGAGATGCTGACTCTCTGCGCCTGCGTCGCCCTCCTGGCCCTCAGTGCCTGGCTCATCGTGCGCAGCCACAGCACCACACAAGAATTTGAAAAGAAAAATCAGGCACCCAGAATGAGACGCAGGAAAAGACTTAACTGAAGTCTTGCCCGAGACAAGCGCGACACCAATACTGCGACTGCGAATTCGGCATGGCTCTCAAGCGCATGCCGATGAGATCGCAAAATTCAGAACGCAAGACTTGGCAAAAGGAGGGCAAGACGGCTCTCGCTGAAGCAATACAAGACGCATAATGAGACCCAAATTGCGTCCTATACGAGATACATGGATCAGCCCTGCCGGTACACCCCGCTCAGCAACTGGTAGGCCTCGGAGACGCGACGCATGGATTCCTGAGAACCACCGGTATCAGGATGGGCATTCTTTGCAGCAGTTTTAAATGCATCTTTGATCGATTTCAGGGTCACCTCAGCCCCGGGCTGCGTGGAGAGCCCCAGCAATTTCAGAGCGCCCAACACGGTCATGGTGGATTCAAGGGTCTCGAACGAGGTGACTTTCTTGCTGCGACGGAAGCGATTCACGAACCGTCGAACCATCGTTGGCATCCGTTCGGCCAGGTTGCTCGTGGCGAAGGGATCTTCCAGAGTTCCTGCGACGACCATCACACGACCGAGACTGGGCGGATCCATCCCCCACTCCGAGCAGAGTCTCTGGACCGCCGAATTGGCTCCGGTCCACGTGAAAGGCTCCCCTTCACTGGCCTCCACGTTCGGCCACAGATCACGCGACAGCCAGGTGATCGCTGCCTCCACAACCGTGGTGCCCGGTTGTTGACCGTAGAGCGAAGTCCAGTGAGCGTCGGCGGCACGTTCGGCTTCAACGAGATCCTGATGACACACCACCGAAACCACCGGATCGGACTCCGACGCTTGAACGGATGCTCCTGCTTTAAGTGTGTCTTTGAGCGTTTTGCTGCGACGACGCACGAAGCCCGGCAAATCAATCCCCCCTCCTGCGTCTGAGCTGGGGCCCGGGGGGAATGTTGGGGAGGGATCGGAGGCCTCAGCCGATCGGCTGTCCTTCGTCTTGATCAGAACCAGACTGCTGGCTTCCTGGACATTTGCTTTGGGGGCGACGGACAGCAGTTCCGATTCCCCTTCGTCATCTCTGTCATCCGCGTCAGGTTCCAGCAGATATCTCAGCAGATGCTCAATGACCGCTCCACGGGAGCGGACGCCATATTCAGGCTTCAGGCCATCCAAGGCGCTGATCAGGTCATCCGACAGAGTCAGCGACGTCTGACGTTTTTTAGAGACCTCGCCTGACAATCGGACTGCGTCGCTGCCAGCAGATTATCGACCTTGCAACTGACGCAACCACTCTTGTTGCCGACGAATTGCATCGTCATAACGCTGGTTCTGCTGAGGCATGACGGGCAGCAGCGGTGGCGGTGGGGTTGTCCGCATCGTGGACGTGCCGGCAGCAGGTGGAGCGACGACAGGTACGGGCTTGGCGTTGATTGTCGGCGGTGGTGTCTTGGGTTGCACCGTGCGGCCCTTTTGCTGCTCCAGGCGCTCGCGTGCTTCCCGCTGCTGCTCCTGTCTGCGATGCAGCATCGCCAACTGCTGGACGGGAACCACACTGAGGAGATGTCCAGGGGTTGCATCAGCTGGATAGACCAGGCTGACCTTGACGGGATTCGTCTGCCCCGGGATCAGATTCAAATCGGTGAGCGCCAGGCTTTCGCCCGAGCGGAGCCCAACATGTACCTCGCGGTATCCCTCGGGAGTTTCAATCCTGATCGAACCTCGGAAAGCGGTGAAGGTCTTCTTTCCAGACACGACCGGATGACTCATGACCAGTTGGTGAGCACCTGAACCGACAAGGTTGAGGGTGACGTCGTAACGAACGCCATAGGTGCCGATGTTGTTCAACGCTGAATCCACCATGCGTGTGGCCAGCTGATTCACCTGAACGTCACGGGTTCCGAAATTGTGTCGTGCCGTGCTGGTCAACGGCACGTGCAACGCACCTTGCTGCAGATCGTGGCTAATCGCAGCGCGATAAGCATCACCAAGAGCCACGCCAGCCACCCTTGAAAACACCCGCCCCATCTGAATTTCACGGATGCGATTCAGATAGATCCGTCCTGGAGCCAGTCGTCCGGAATTGAGAACCGATAGGAGTTGGGCTTCGTTCTTGGTTTCCTCCGCTGCAACCACCGCAAGGGTGAACGGCCCATCACTACGACCGCGGAGCAATCCATTGGCAATACCCCGCGCCGGCAGCACGGTGCTTACAACAACTTTCCGTCCACCGGGGGGGATGACAACACTGGACGGAAGCTGGCGATCCAACTCGTTGCGGAGCATCTGAACCGCTGTGGCATCACCGGGACCGGTGTTCCAGGGACGCTTTCCGAGGGGTTTCACCCCCATGAGGTTGTTGGGGTGGTAAGGAGCCTGAAAGCTGTTCTTGACTGATCCCCGGTCAAATTTCAAAGTGACGGGGCTTCCTCCTGGGTTGCTGGCAATCAGGGCCAGGGTGAGCAGGCCCCGTGCCCGTCGTCCACCCAGTTTGCTGCGGTCGTCTGGGTAGTACTTGTGGTGCATGTGCACCCCAAACTCGCCGTTGAAGGTGTAAGCAGGGTTTCTCAGCGGACGCTTGGTTTCTGCTGCAATCGCTGATCCCGCAGCGGTATTCACGAGGATGCCCGGTCCCGTGACGATTTCCGGTTGATTGGAATGAAGGACCGGAACGTTGTTGAAATTGCCGTTGAGAGCCCGCGCACGTTGACCAGCCATCAGCGCGACGTAGGCCGACGCTGAGGGGGCGATCATCATCTCAGCGGCAACGACCGAGACTCCACCCAGGACCAGAATTGGGACTCTGCTGAGCGTCATGAGCGGCTGTGGGTCTGTCGCTGCGGACGACTGGATCTGAAATCCCTTTCAAGATCCAAACTTAATCGCCGCCTCTCGATGCGCCAAGCAAACCCACCAGCTGACGCAGCGGTACGCAGAATTCGCCAGGATTGGAGGAATGGATCCCATCTTCATGCTTCCTCCGTTCTGCTGCTCCGAAACTGGCGATCTCAACAGCCGCAAGCATCAACATCAGAAGCGCAAAATGGCCATGCTCACCTTCTGGCGCGATGGCCTTGAACGCCAGCTGTCAGCGATCAATGCGGCCATCAGCACGCTCGAACAACAGATCGAACGTGATTCTCAAGCTGCAGGTTGATACGACGCCAACGCAGGGCCAAGCCGCCGCAAGCCCTGCTTCAGGCGACGCTGCACGGTCATCGCAGACGTATTGAGTTGGTTCGCTGCCTGTCGCAGGCTTCTCCCCTCAAGGATGACGAGTTGAACTGCTGCCTTCTCGCGGGTTGGTAGTCCCGAGAGGGCCTCCTGCACAGCGAAAGCCCGCTCCCGTTGTTGCACACACTCAAGGCTGTTGGGTTCCTTCCCCTGCAAGGCATCAGTCAAAGGGACCCAACGGTTTTTGTTCCTGTAATCCAGAAGCAACGCCTCCTGATCGGCTGTAACAGCTGAATCAGCCGTAACAGCCGAATCAAACGTTTGCGGTCGACGGATCAAGCCTTGAGCCTGTTCCTGGAGGCGACGGGGGAGTCGGACCAGTCCGACGTGATCACGCAGGTAGTGCAGGATCGCCCCACGGATGTGAGGCTTTGCAAACGTTGCAAAGCGAATGCCCTCAGTGGTCCGAAACCGCTGCGCTGCTTTGATCAATCCCAGCATTCCCACCTGGAGCAGATCATCAGCGTCGTGGCCGGTGCGGCGGGCAAACCGCATGGAGATCGGTCGGACGATTTCGAGGTGCTGATTGATGCGAGCGTTCCGTTGCAGGAGATTGTTCGTGGTCATGGATTGATGGGGGCGAAAGCGTTGTGCCCTGTTTCAAGCGATGACCGACAGAACGGCGTTCTGCATCCGGCGGATTACGGAACCTGGGGTACGACCTCCCGCAGCAGAGCGTCTGGCCCCGCCTGTTCAAGCCATTCGAGATCAGAAACACTGGTACTAAGCAGATACCCCGCGAAGCCAAGAGCATTGACACTGAAGCCGTGGACGCCTTCCTGTGAGCGCAGGATCAACGCCATCCACTGGCGGGTGAGCAGGATGTTGTAAGGGCGTGCTGGTTGGTTGAGCAGCTCTGGCGTACCGAGTCCTGCCCTAGAGCAGAGACTCCTGTAAGCGTCGCCAAGACACTCAGCCGTCAACGTTGACCCGGGCAAGGCCTGCACCACACAGCTCGCACTCAGGCGGTCGCGATAACGATCGGCAGATCGATCTGCTGCGGACAGACCTGAACGGTCAAGGAACCAATTCGCCCTGGGACAGATCGGTTCATCTGCGCGACGGGGCAGAAGTTGGAGATGGCGATGGGGCTGACTGGCACCAGCGATGGGCCCGCTGTTGAAAAACCACAATCCGCTGGTGTCCCGATCGACG
>CAZJLQ010000115.1:0-5329 GCA_964546675.1 uncultured Synechococcus sp. | reverse complement strand
AAGTTGAGTGATTTTAATTGAGCTGTTGTTCTAGTTGCTTCAATATTTTTTTCGTTAGTCTTTTGTTCTTTTTCTCAACCACTTGTTGCCATCCCCTAATGTCCTGCCCTGTTGGGTTGTCTCTTAGGAGGCTGACTTTGAGGAATGGAAAATCTTGCTCTTCAATGAGGCTTTTCCAGTAAAAGTGAAGAGCATTTCCGTTGTTGTTCTGGAGATATAGGCTTTTCAGGCGTAATCCCGCCTGGTAAAGCTTTTGCGAGAGTCCCACTTCACAGGCTTTAACTAACTCTCGTTTTGTCGGCCACACTTGAAGAGATCGCCAGAATGATTGAAAGGCCTCACTTTTGATTGCGTTCTCTCGAAACACAAGGAATGACGACTGCAAATGGTAGTCGTACATCAAGTCGTCGGTCAATCCGATCATATCCGCGTCGCATTCATTGATCCGCTTGAATAAAGAGTTCAGTGGTCTGACGGGCCCCCACAGACTGTCATTTGTCAGAATTATTTGATTGTATGTTTTTAATCTTGCTTCAAAGAATCGTAGCCCTGTCATCCAGCTTCCGAAGTCGTAGCCTTCGTTGTTTCGAATGATCACTGCGATGCATCGTCTTTTCAAGCGTTCAAGAACTTGTTTGTTCTGGGTGAGTTCGGGCGTGCTGCTGATCAATACAAGATCTGCATGTTGTCGATAGGATTTCAGAAGGTCGAATAAATCATCCCGCATGTTTCCATTGTGATCGTAATGCGCGAAAAAAAGAAGTGTGTTCCGTGTTCGTCTATTTTTAAAGTCGTTGCGTTGCCAGCAATGCACAATCTGCTCTCTAACCAATCTCCTTGGCAGCTTCTGTAAGTTCTCCTTCAGTGCGTATGTTCTTGAATGTGGGTGGAGGTGCCGACTGATGAGTGGATCGCCCTGTTGGTAAATCTTGGCATGCTCATGCCGCAGTAGCCCCTGTTCTTTCTGCTGTCTGGCAAAGGCCTGGCCTTCAAGATCTTTGCCACGACTTTTCCCTTCGTAGTGAATGATGTTGGGATAAGGAGTCACGATCACGTTGTAACCCTTCTGTTTTAATCTCAGGCATAAATCCACGTCATTGAATGTCACGGCAAAATCTTCATTGAACCCCTGGATGTCATCAAAAAGATCCGTCTTGATCATCAGGCATGCGGCGGACGCTGCACTGAACTCTTCTTCAACCTGCAGAGGGGTTAATCGATCGAGAATGGCAGGATCTGCAATTCCTTTGCCCGGTTCCAACAAGGCCCTCCGCTCGCCTCGAATCATGACGGCTCCTTGATGTTGGAGGCTACCGTCTGGATACCGCAAACGACTGCCAACTGCACCGGTATTTTTGAAGGCAAAGGGTGCAAGAAGCTGTTCGAGGGTATTGGCTGAATGAAATTCAATGTCGTTGTTTAGAAGCAACAGGAAATTTCCACGGGCACTCCTGCGGGCGGCATTATTCAGTGCAGCGAAATTGAATTCGCTGCTGATGTTCAGAACAGTGGTGTCGCGTTCGTGATCAAGAGTTGAAAGCCAATTCAGCGTCTGTTGTTCAACGCTGTTGTTGTTGATGAGAATGATCTCGTAACTGATCGCGCCGGCGTACCTGCGGATTGAATTGATGCAAGTCTGCGTGACTTCCGATTGGTCTTTGAATGGGATAATGATCGTTACGAAGGTGGATGAATCAGGCTTCCAGCGACATCGTTGAGCGCCTGGAATCTGGTGGTGCGGCTCAAGCCAACCACCTTCGGCCAGAAAGGGTTTGGCATGTGTTGCAAGAGTTCTGTTCAACGCTGCAATCTGTTTGTCATCGAAAAGTTGCCGTTCCATTGGAGAGGCAATATCCAGCAGTGACGGATTGCGGAAGGGTGTTCTTGTTAACAACGTCTCAGGGCAATGACCGCTTCGTCCCCCATTGGCTAGAACCTGCAGGGCGAGATTGACCAGCAGTTCGTGCATCGACTGCATCTCTTGTGGCGGGGTCAGTTGTTGTAGATGCTTGGCTTGGATGGTCACAAGGCCGCCGAATCCACCCCGGCAGATCAGCCGAGCAGCCGTTGCTGCCACTCGGCACTGCGGATGGCCGATCTGTGTTGGGTCCGTTGGATTCCACGCGATCAGTTCATCGCTGCCGCAAAGGGAAAAATTCGGTTGGTTGTGCCAGCAGGAACTCAGTTGGTCGAGCGCGTCTGGGCGCAATCGATCGCTGTGGTGGCAAAAGCTCACCGGTGTGTCGGGAGCCATGGCCTTGATCGCCGGCCACAGGACGGCAGGCTCACGCAGTGGGGCGGCCAGCACCGCCTCCCACCCCGCGTTTTGTCCCATGCGCAGGGCCTCTGGCGGATCCGCGTCGATCACAACCAGATGGGGACGCTGCCGGGACCGCAGGAGTGGAATGTCGCTCTGAACCGGCGGGATGTGCTTGTAGAGATCTAGGCAAGCTGCGACGGATTGGTTGCGTTGAAACGCATCCCGCCCGAAGCTGCTGAGGTGGGCTAGGGCACAGAGCTGCTCCCGTTTGCAGATCGCACGATGGGGCTGTTTCAGCTCAATGGCGTAGGCATCGATCGCCACAGCAGGCAGGTCGTGATACAGCGGCAGCTCCCCACGAAGAATCCTGTTGAGGAGTCCCGAAGCGACCAGCTGGTCGGTATTGGAGAGCTCGGGATGGCTGACGAGCAGAGCTTGCAGGTGAAGCCCAGCGTGCTCTGGTCGCCATTGCTCGGGATCCACCAGTAGCTCGGCGGGCAGAAGACGTGGATGGAGGAATCGCGGCTCAAGGTTCGTATGGCGTCCTGCCAGAGCGGCGCTCAGCTCATCGGCGTCGAGAGGGTCTCGACGATGACGTCGTAACAGCCGAAGCAGTGGGCGGTGCTGACCTTGATCTGCACTGAGGGCGAGCGCTTCCTTCAATCGATCGGAGGTGTTGACCATGAGCGCCGCTCCACGGATCGTCAGTTAAGCCTGCAATCTTCAACACCTCTTACGCTTCTCTGACGTTTTGACGAAGCGGAGGATGCCCAACACAGCGCTGCGTCGTAAGCCATTGGTGGATGCCTGTCGAAAGGAAGGATGGGATCCGCGTTACCTCAATCAACAACCCGCGGATGGGGAAACTTCCGTTGATCTTCTGTTGCGTGAACTCAAGGATCTGAGCGACGCGGGGCGTCAGGATCTCAGTGACCGACTGCTCTGCGCTGTTCAGCATCAGGGATTTGAAGATTCCCGCCTTCCGGACGTTGGGCCAGAGGCTTCCCAGAGCTCGCGTCCTGACCCCCTAACGGCCCTGCGCAAGGTTCTTCAGAAGGCGGAGATCCAGCCTGTTGTTCTGCTGGATGACCTCAGCGATGGCATTGAACTGGCCTGTGCCAAGGAGATGCAGTTGCAACGGCAGCAGGGCCACCACCAGCTGGTGGTGGCCCTCGGTCGCCGTGCTCTGAAGCTTGGTTTCGATCATCCGCGCATTCAGAGCAACCTGAGCCGTTCCGATCGGCAATCGAAACGCGACGCGCTGATGCAGAAGGTGGAGAGGTTGCTGACGGGAAAACGCTCCGCGAAGGACAAGGCGGAACGCCTCATGATTGAGGCGATCACGGATGACCCGGAGTTCAGGCAGTGCAGGCGTCAACTCGAGCAATGCCTGCGCGAACGTTTTGGTTCAGTGAAAAATGATCCACTGGCCTCTGAGTTGCTGGATCAGCGGGTGGGGCTTGAGCTCAATCGGCGGCGCCTTGAGTTGCTTGAACAACGGCTGTCAGGCGAGCTTGTTTCTGATCATGGAGAGATAGAGACAGGCTGATGCGGGTGCGCCGGCTGATGGCGTTGCAAAAGGTACGGAAGAAGCCGCTCATAGGCATGGGCGAGGGACCCATCGGTGGCATGTCCTGCTTCGAACTGATTTAGCTCGGGTAACGGGCTGCGCTGCAGTTCTTGCAACAGGGTGCTGCGTCTAGCCCAGAACATTGTTCCGCGGACAAAAGGTCGTTCGATGTCTTCTGGAAGTTGGTATGTCTCCAGCAGCTCCTTCACTAACTGGTCGTTCGCACCAGTGGTTTGATCCCGTTGACTTCGAACCATCAGAAATCGTTCTGGTGCCAAGACGCCGAGATCAGGGTTTTGCTCGAAACAGTTGATGATTGATTGAACATTGTCGCGGTTGCCCAGCAATCCGTTCAGCAGTCCGCGGCGCCATCGCTTGCCCTTGTCGGCTCCCGATGCACGAAGCGATTTCTTGGTGTGAACTTTGAGAATCAGATCTACGGGATTGGCATCGGCGGCCTGGATTCTGCGGATCACTTCAAAGAACGGACCCACATCCATGCCACGGTTCGGCACGCTGATGCATTGCACGCTGCGAAAACGCGACAGAAACATCCGTTCCAGTCGACTGATCAGATCGGGTGTCTGCTTATGGGTTGGAACAGTGATGTAGAGGTCTGTGGTGGGACCTGCGACGGCTTGAAATTGCCTGGACAGCTCATAGACAAGATCTGTGTAATACAGGTGTGCAACAACTGCGATTCCAGGCCAGTTCCGTTCTGCCGAGGATCGCTGGGTTGCCTGGACATTTGTGATCAGTGGGCGGTGGATTCGATCAATGAAGGCCTGCAAACCCAGGCATGAGGCAATCGCCCGACGATCTGATGGCGTTGGTGGAGGTTGATCGCGGAGCGTTTTGAGGAGTGGCTCAACCGCATCCACATCATGGTGGTCGTACACGAGAACACCACTGCGATTGTTCATCAGGTCAACCAGACCTGTTGTGCGTGGAAGCAAAATCTTGCAGCCATGGAGATAGGCCTCAACAGCAGAAAGAGGAAAGGTGTCCTCCAGGGATGAGAGAAAGAAAACATCTGTCTTGGCCAGGATTCGCTGCAGGGCTTGGCTGCCCAAGTGCCCGAGGTGACGCACATCGTTTCCAAGGCTTGTGTGTTGATCCCTGATCTGTCCAGCCCAACTGAAACGAAACCCATGCGGTGTTAGTTGTGAAGCGCAGCTGTTGAACAAGGCCACCCCCTTGCGCTCTTTCACAGTGCCGACCATCAGCACAGTTGAACTGTTGCGCCGACCTCGTTGTGTTGAGGTCTCCGAACTGATATTAAGGGTTGGATTATGAATGATTGTATGGCTTTTGGCTAAGCCATAGGGCGCAAAATCATCCCTTTGCCGTTGACAACATAGAAGTAAATCGAGGTGGGGAATGGTGTTGCGAATCCGTTGTTTCTGATCTTCAGGAAGCCGATCAAGAATCCATGCCGTTTCATGGAGATAACCGTGCACATTCCGTCCGGTTGTCGTCACGGCTTCTTCGACGGCCCT
>CAZJLQ010000114.1:0-5340 GCA_964546675.1 uncultured Synechococcus sp. | reverse complement strand
CCCACCGAGGCGCTCACGGTTATTGATGTGAACTCGGGATCGTTCACCCGCTCGGCCAATGCGCGGGAAACCGTTCTCTGGACCAATTGCGAAGCTGCGATTGAAATCGCTCGACAGCTCAAGCTCCGCAACATCGGTGGCGTGATCATCATCGATTTCATCGATATGGATTCACGCCGTGATCAATTGCAGCTGCTCGAACATTTCACGACGGCAGTGCGCGATGACGCGGCTCGACCACAGATCGCTCAGCTGACGGAACTGGGCTTGGTGGAGCTGACGCGCAAACGTCAGGGGCAGAACATCTATGAATTGTTCGGTCGTGCCTGCCCCAGTTGCGGCGGACTGGGACACGTTGCCGTGCTCCCCGGCAAGGATCTGCTGCAGCCTCTGGCCACCGCCTCCGGCCTGGTGCGTTCAGCAGCATCTGCCCGTGCCGAGGTGGTGTCACCGGCGGAAGCCGGTGGAAACGGCCGCCGCCGGCGGGGCGGGCGTGGTCGTTCTTCCGCGGACGTTCCCGCTGCTGCGCCACAGGTTTCTGTTTCGGCACCTGCGGATGCCGCCCCGGCACCCGAAGAGCGTCAGCAGCAGCAGCAGGAGGGCAGTTCGTCAGCTGCCGCAGCACCAACGCGCCGCCCGGAGCCGGAGTTGGTTGCGGTTCCGATGACGCCAGAACAACAGGAGGTTTATGGATGGTTGGGGCTGAATCCCGCATTGCTGCTGGAGTCGCAGCCGGAATCAGACCATGTTCTCGTTCGTGTGGTTCGTCCCGGCGAAGATCCTGAGGCCGTTTTAGAAGAAGCCCGTCAACAGCTTGCAGCGAGTTCCGCCCGTCGCCGCCGTCGCGGGCGGGGCGGACGGGGAGCCGGCCGCAATGGTGCGACGACGGCACCGGTTGGCAACAGCACGCCGGATCCAGTGGCCGCTGATGACAGTCCTGCGCAGGATGAACCCCAACCGCTGATGGTGGAAATCACTCCGCTACCGCTTCCGGTGGACTCTGCGCCGGCTGAAAGCATGGTTGTGGTGACGCAGCGGGATGCTGCGGGCTCGGATCAGCCGCAAACCAGTGCTGAGAAACCCCCTGAACCTGAAGCAGCGCAAGAGGAGATCGAGGAACCGCGTCGTCGTCGTCGTCGGTCGTCGGCGGCTGGTTCCAGCTGAATGCTGCTCCGTTGACGGTGGATGTTCCAGCTGGCCCTGGGGTGGCCGGTGTGGATGAAGTGGGTCGTGGATGCCTGTTCGGGCCGGTGTTTGCGGCTGCAGTTGTGCTCGACATCGAGGCGGCTCGCAGGCTTCTGGAGGCAGGCCTCACCGACAGCAAGAAACTGACGGCCAGACGCCGGCAGGCTCTGGTTCCACTGATCGAGCAGAACAGCATCGCGTGGGCTCTCGGGCAGGGATCAGCCCGGGAAATCGATCGGCAGGGGATTCGTGTGGCGACGGAGCTGGCCATGCTTCGTGCCTTGCAGCGTTTACCGGAACAACCGTCTCTGGTGTTGGTGGATGGATCGCTGCCGCTGAGGCCTTGGGCAGGGCCTCAGCAGACCCTTGTTTCCGGTGACAGTCTCTCGGCGGCGATTGCGGCGGCCAGTGTGTTGGCCAAACAGGCCAGAGATGCCTTGATCAGGCGGCTGGCGCTTCGCTTCCCGGGCTATGGGCTTGAACGCCATGCCGGCTATGGCACCGCTCAGCACCGTCAGGCTCTGCTTGTATCAGGCCCGACTGCCCTGCACCGCCGCAGTTTTCTCCGACGTCTTCTTGGGACTCTCGATTGAGCTGCACCAGCGGTGGAAATCACTGAGCAGCTGTTGACCGACGCGGGCTTTGATGCCGATCAGAATTCCACTGAGAATCGATTCGCCAGTTGATTCGATCAACCGCCGCGGAATCAGCCGCAGGAGTGCGGGTTGGCTGACCTGAACGGCCAGTGAAGCGTCTCCCACCAGCCCGGTGGGTGTGGCGTTGAGGATCGCTTCAAGGGTCAATTTGAAATCATCCACCGCGCCAAGACCCTCGAGTTCGCAGTCCACAGCACGCATCACGATGGACTCGTCCTGGTGTTCGATTTCGAGGATCACAACAGGCGTCACCTGAAGTTGAAACACCTGGAGTTTGGTGACCAGATAGCGGTAACGACCAGGCCCTAGGCGTGTGAGCTGTTGACCGTCCAGCAATGCTGCGATCAGACGATCGTCCTGACGGAGATAGGCGGGAAGGTGTTGTGCCTGGCGACGGACAGGCAGATCAAGGTGCTGACTGGCCTTGAAAGCCAGAGGCATGGTCGACGCTCGGCGCGTCATGATCTTATCGAGTCCGTCCCACCAGCCCTGATGCCTTCACGCATCGCATTTCTTGGTCCGGAGGGCACCTATGGAGAGAAAGCCACTGCGGCGCTGATCGAGCTGGAGGGGCTGGCTGATGCCGAACCGGTGCCCTGTGTGGGATTGCGCGCTGTGGTGGATCAGCTGGCCTCCGGTCAATGCGATGCCGCGGTCGTGCCCGTGGAGAACTCCGTTGAAGGGGGTGTAACCGCCACACTTGATGCTCTCTGGAGGCATCGGGAATTAACCATTCGCCGAGCGTTGGTGCTGCCGATCCGCCATGCACTGCTCAGCGATGGTGATCTGAATTCGATCACCGAGGTGTTGTCGCACCCGCAGGCTCTCGCCCAGTGCAGCGGCTGGTTGGCCACCCATCTCCCGTCCGCACTGCAGCTGCCGACCAGTTCAACCGCCGAGGCGGCCCGCATGGTGGTGGGCAGTCGTTTCAGAGCAGCCATTGCCTCCCGTAAGGCTGGTGATGAACGCGGATTGAATCTGTTGAAGTACCCGATCAATGATGTAGCAGGCAACTGCACCCGCTTCCTGTTGTTGCGACGAGGGGAACGGAGGCTGTCCGGCGACCTCGCCAGCCTCGCCTTTTCACTCCACCGCAATGCACCGGGCGCTTTGCTTGAGGTCCTGAGTTGCCTGGCTCAGCGGAACCTCAACATGAGCCGGATTGAATCAAGACCGTCGAAGCGGGAGCTCGGCGAATATCTGTTTTTTGTGGATGTTGATCTTGCAGGCCAGTCGACGACGGCTTTGCCCGAGCTGATTTCCGATCTTGAACCGATCTGTGAGCACCTGGCGCATTTTGGGGCCTACCCCAGCACTGAGTTGATCAGCGATTAAGGCGGAACACACCGAATTGCATCAGGCCTGTGGCAAAAGCCCAGCGCATCAGCAGCAGGGTTGGCGTCTCCCGCAACCCTTGAATTACAGCTTTTGGACCAAGCCCGAGAACAGCTCCGGGACGTCGTATGCCTTCGACGATTGAATCGAGCCAGGAGGGCAAGGTGGGTTGGGTCCAGTCACCGGTGCTGATCGCCCCCCGGTTGTGTTGGCTGACCTCAAGGTTCTGCCGGAAGCCCTTGATGCTGGCGAACTCAGGGTGGGCCCATTGGGTGAGGAGTTGATGCATCACCCAGCGTTCGTTGCGGTTCATCGCGCCATCCGAGGGGTCCCTGCGGTTCCAGTCCGCAACGGCGAGACATCCACCGGGACGCAGCACCCGGAGCAGTTCATCAGCGAACTGCTGCTTGTCGGGCATGTGTGGTCCTGCTTCAACACTCCAAACGGCGTCGAACCGTTGATCGGCCAGTTGAAGATCCAGGGCATCCATCACTTCAAACCGACACGGCAAGGCTTCGGGTGTGAGTTCGGTGGCACGGCGAACCTGGGCGGGACTGATGCTGATGCCGAGCACATCAAATCCGTAGTCCCGCGCCAGGATCCGTGCGCTTCCACCAATGCCGCACCCCACATCCAGCACCTTGGCCCCCCGAGGCAGCTGATCGAGGCCACTCCAGCGAACCAGCTCGTGAACGAATGCCTCCTTGGCCTTGCGGAAATCGCGATCGGACGGGGGAGTGCCGTAGTGGCCGAGGTGCACATGTTCACCCCAGAGACGTTCCAGCAGCCGGTCATCGGTCCAGGCGTCGTAGGCGGCTGCCACGCTTTCGGAGGAGGTGTAGCGGCGGTTGCGACGCCTCCACAGCAGAAAAGCGGTGGCACTGAGTCCACCGGTGAGGAGAAGTGCTTCAGTCAGCATCAGGCGTCGCTGTTATCGGCGTTGGAGAGGGTGTCTTTCAGAACGGTGCGGGCTGCCAGTTGTCGACGGGTGTTGTCAAGCATGTCGAACTGACGCTGCAGGCGTTCATGGGTATCGGTGAGCTCCAGCAGGCCTTGTTGTTCACCTGCTGCTCGATTGTCGAGATGGGCTCCGATCCAGAAGGAGAGCTCGCGCGGTAGGTCGGGAAGGTCGTCGGGCAAGGTCACATCGCGGCCCTGCAGTTTCGCGGTGAGATTCACCACGTCGTGCAGTGCATCTCGAACTGTGGTGCTGAGATCGTTCAACCCGTCCGGATTTTCAACGTCATCGTCTTCCACCCAGCTCACCATTGCCGAACGGAAGGGGGTTTCACGGGTGATGTTGAGCACCCGGAAGCGTTGCTGCCCCAGCGTCACGATGTAACTGCGTCCGTCGTCTGTGGTTTGGTGCTGCAGAACTTCGGCGCAACAGCCAATCTCAGCCATTTCTCGATTGGCTGGGTCAATGCGAACAATCCCGAAGCGCTTGTCGGATTCAAGAACCGACTGAAGCATCATTCGGTAGCGCGATTCGAAAATATGAAGCGGCAGAAGTTGCTGCGGAAAAAGGACGACGTCCGGCAGAGGAAACAGGGGTAGTTCCCTGACGGAAAAATCACTCACGAACGCCGTCGATCTGTTGAATGAATCCTAGGAAGTGGCCTGAGGCTCTGGCGAGATCAGAGCTTCACCTCGATGTCCACACCACTGGGAAGATCCAGCTTCATCAGGGCATCAATTGTCTTTGCGGATGGGCTGTAGATATCAATGATGCGGCGGTGGGTCCTGGTCTCAAAGTGCTCACGGGAGTCTTTGTCCACGTGAGGGGAGCGCAGGACGCAATAGATCTTGCGTTTGGTCGGAAGAGGGATGGGGCCGATCGCGGTCGCAGCGGTGTTGTCGGCTGTTTCGATGATTTTCTCGCAGGAGAGGTCCAGCATGCGGCGGTCAAACGCCTTGAGGCGAATGCGGATCTTCTGCTGAGCGATCGCGGTGGTCATGGGAAGACAGGGTCAGATCCCTGATGGAGTGGATTGGGTTGTCGAGGTTCGAAAAAGGGGGAGGGATGGCGAGGCCGAAGCCTCAGTCCATCCCTTGAGATCTAGTGATCTCAGATCATTCGATGATCTTGGTCACAACGCCGGCACCGATGGTGCGGCCACCTTCGCGGATGGCGAAGCGCATGCCCTGCTCGATGGCGACGGGG
>CAZJLQ010000113.1:0-5368 GCA_964546675.1 uncultured Synechococcus sp. | reverse complement strand
TGCAAAGCAATTTCGGCGCGATTCTGCTCGCCCTCGTCAACGGTCAACCCCAGCAGCTGTCGCTGCGGCAGTTGCTGCAGACCTTCCTCGACTACAGGGAACTCACCCTGATCCGCCGGACCAGCCACGCTCTGCGGAAAACCGAAGACCGGCTGGAGGTCGTTGAAGGTCTGATCACGGCGCTGAACAACCTGCAAGCTGTGATCGCGATGATTCAGGAAGCGGCGGATGCTGCTTCGGCCCGCGCCAGCCTGATGGTGCGCCTCGATCTGACTGAACGACAGGCAGACGCGGTTCTGTCGATGCCGCTGCGTCGCCTGACAGGACTGGAACAGGAAAGTCTGCGCAAGGAACTCGAGGAACTCAGGCAGGAACGGGAACGGCTGAAGCTGTTGCTTGAAAACAGAGATCAGCTGCTCGATGCCCTGGTGGCAGAACTGAAAAAACTGCGCAAACGTTTCGCCACGCCACGCCGCACACGCCTGGTGGAGGGCGGAGACGAATTGATGGCGGAACGCGCCGCCAGCCAACGCCCCAACACCGAACTGCTGCGACAACAGGCTCTTGCTGCTTTACCCGGTGATGGTCGCCTGCTGATCCAGGCGGATGGCCAGGTGAAGGTGATCAGCCCGCAGGTGCTTGGCCGTCTTCACATCAATGAACCAGTCGCCCTGGGCGATGAACCATCACCAGCCCGACTGATCCTTCCAATCGAACCACCGCCGAAACTTCTTGCGATCAGTGCAGGTGGGCGCATCGCTCTGTTGCGCTGGGAATTCGCCGGTCAGCAACCAGGGTCCATCGATCGATTCCTCCCCAGCGGACTGGATGGTGACCCTGTGATCGCGATTGAACGCCTTCCCGATGGAAATGCGGCCGATCGCAGCCTTGGCTTGTTGAGCAGCGATGGTCGCTTCAAGCGTCTTCCGCTTAGCGAAATCCTTGATCTTTCCGGCCGCGCCACGAGTGTGGTGAAACTGAAGGAAGGGATCACGCTCCGTGCAGCGATGATCTGCCGCAATGGAGCGGACCTGGTGTTAGCCAGCAGCATCGGTCGCATGCTGCGTCTGCCGATAACCGACGAATCATTGCCTGTGATGGGTCGACTGGCCCAGGGACCGATGACGATGCGACTGTTCCCTGGTGAAAGCATCTGTGGCGGACTCTGCCTGGACAGCAAAGACGGCAAGACAACGGTGTTGTTGAGCACAGCTCAAGGGCGAATCAACCGGATCGATGCCATGGAGCTGCGCCGTTGCCGTCGCGGCGACCTTGGTGAAATGGCCGTCGAACTGGGAGATCTGAAGGATCCGATCACGGCGATCCGTCCAGGACAAGGGCTGATCGGACTGATGACCAATCAAAAACGCCATGGACGCGTCGAGGCTTCGGAGTATCCCTGTGTCGCAATCGGAGCTGAGCTTTCAGGTCGAATCGCTCTAAAGGATGGAGAGCTGATCAACGATCTGATCCCTCTGCTGCATTCGGAAGCCTCCAACTAAAACCTTGAACCGGACTTACAACCGCGCCGCAATCCCCGCCGGTTCCTTCATCAATTTCGAAGCCAGCAGGTTTTGATCCATGGCAATCGGGTACTGACCATCGAAACAAGCTGTGCAGAAGTGGCCTGACTCGGCTCGAGCTGCCTCAACCATGCCCTCTTTGGTGAGATAAGCCAGCGAATCAACCTTCAGTTGCGCCTCGATTTCCTCGAGTGTGAGCTGGGCAGCAATCAGTTGGTCCTGGGTATCCGTGTCGATGCCATAGAAACAAGGATGGGTCACAGGCGGAGAACTGATCCGCATGTGCACTTCGGTGGCGCCAGCTTCGCGGAGAGCCACAACCAATTTGCGACTTGTCGTTCCCCGAACGATTGAATCGTCGATGACCACGATGCGCTTACCGGACAGAACATCTGGCAATGGATTGAGCTTCACGCGAATCCCGGCCTCACGCATGGCCTGGGTGGGTTGAATGAAGGTCCGCCCCACGTAGCGGTTCTTGATCAGACCATCGGCGTAGGGAATGCCACTGACCTGAGAGAAGCCGATGGCTGCCGGAATCCCTGAATCGGGCACTCCTATGACCAGATCCGCATCCACAGCAGATTCCCTTGCCAGGGTCTGACCGATCCGTTGCCTGTAGCTGTAGAGCGATTCGCCGAAGAAGCGGCTGTCCGGACGGGCGAAGTAAATCATTTCGAACACGCAGAGGCGGTTCGGCTCATCACTCCAATGAACCCGCTTTGGTTGATCCACCCCCAGCTGAAAGTGCACCAGTTCTCCGGGCTGGACGTCATCGATGTAGCTGGCACCAATGATCTCCAAGCCACAGGTCTCGCTGCTCACCACCCAGTGTCCGGAGTCAGGTTCCCCCAACTGACCAAACACCAGAGGACGGATCCCGTGCCCGTCACGAACAGCGAAGAGCCCATCAGGGGTTCCGATCACCAGGCTGAAGGCCCCCTTGCAGAGCTGCAGCGCAGCACGAATCGCCTCAGGCCAGTCGAGACCGCGATCCACGGCCTGTTGAAGGGCAAAGGCGATGAGTTCAGAGTCCGTTGTTGACGTGAACTCAGCCTGTCCGTCATCCACCACCTGCCGTAGTTCGGCAGCGTTGACGAGATTGCCGTTGTGCGCCAGTGCAAACGCTCCGAGCCGGGTCATCAGGACCACAGGCTGGGCATTGCAGACACGACTGCTGCCAGTGGTCGAATAACGGTTATGTCCGATCGCGAGATCACCGGGCATGCGCGCCAACACGTCCTGATCAAAGACCTGACTGACCAGACCCATGTCCTTATGCAGGCGCACCTTGCCTGCGTTGAAGACAGCGATTCCTGCTGACTCCTGACCACGATGCTGAAGAGCGTAGAGACCGAAGTACGCCAGGTTGGCAACGGGTTGTTCGCCGGCCAGCACAGCGAACACACCGCAGGCTTCCTCCATCCTGTCGGGACGCTCCACCTCAAGCCGTTGCGCAGGGAGCATCGCTTTCAGAATTCCTTCACGATTCTGCATCACCCCGGAGACGGCGCGGCAGGCCCTCTGCATAAGCACGGCGCAACTGATCCACGCCAAGTGTCCAGATCTGACGATCACCAAGCTGCAGCTTCAGCTGTGGCTGCTGGATCACTGTTCCAAGTGCCGTGACCGGCACGGACGTGTTGGAGATCAGTGTCTGCCAATCGTCCAGGCGTTCCGCCTTAACCGAAACAACGATCCGGGCTCCTCCCTCAGCGAACAGGACCCGGTCCAACCGTTGCGGGAGATCTGGCCAGTGCATCTCCACTCCGAGATCGGACGCGATGCAGGATTCGGCCAGGGTCACGGCCAAGCCTCCATCGCTGCTGTCGTGGGCTGAGGCCACAATCCCCATCGCAATGGCCTGGCGCACCAGAACCTGAACCTCGGCTTCCAACGACAGGTCGACCCGCGGGGGACGGCCTGAGAGCGAGCCACACACCATCTGCTGATAACTGCTGCCAGCAAGGCCCAGCCGCTCATCCCCCTGCTCCTCCAGCGGTACCCCCAGTAACCAAACGGAGTCCTGCGCCTGGCGCCAGGCCAGACCCACCACCAGAGACACGTCCTCCACCAGGCCAACCATGCCGATCACCGGGGTGGGATGAATCGGCTGTAGATGGCCGTCATCGCGTCTGGTTTCGTTGTACAGGGAGACATTGCCTCCGGTCACAGGGGTCTTGAATCCACGGCATGCCTCAGCGATTCCGCGACAGGCCATGGCCAACTGCCAATAGCCCTGCGCCGTTTCCGGGGATGGAAAATTGAGGTTGTCCGTGATTGCAAGCGGTTCGGCGCCCACGCAACTGAGATTTCGAGCTGCCTCGGCCACGGCTGCCATGGCACCACGCTCGGGATCCAGAGCAACCCAGCGGTTCGGACAGTCCACTGTTGCAGCGACACCACGACGTTCTTCAAGCATCGAATGCTGAGAACGGAGGCGGACCACAGCTGCGTCAGCCGCACCGGACGACACCACCGTGTTGGCAAGAACCTGCTGGTCGTACTGACGGTGCACCCAACGCTTGCTAGCGATTGTTGGGTCATCCAGAAGCTGCAGCAAAACGGCAGCAAAGTCAGACGGATCCGGCAGTTCAGATTCAGTCCATCGCCAGCGCTGTTGCAGATCGGCCGGAGGCTGCTGCAACAGCTCGTGGTGTTCGATCGGAGTGTCATCAGCCAGTGCCGTGGCGGGGACCTCAGCCGCGACGGCGCCACGATGCAGCACCCTCACCAAAGGCTCCTCAAGCACGCGACCCACCACGGCCGCCTGCAAACCCCAACGGCGGAACCGCTCCATCAAGGCGTCCTCCCGTCCCTGACGCACCACGAACAGCATCCGTTCCTGGGATTCAGACAACAGGAATTCGTAGGGCGTCATCCCCTGTTCCCTGGCCGGCACGCGGTCAAGGTCGAGTTCAACCCCGAGACCACCCTTGGCCGCCATTTCCGAACAGCTGCAGGTCAATCCAGCGGCACCCATATCCTGGGCGGCCACCACATCCCCACTGGCGAAGGCCTCGAGGCAGGCCTCAATCAATCCCTTCTCCAGAAAGGGATCACCCACCTGCACCGCCGGTCGGTCATCCAAGGAATCAGCACTCAGTTCGGCACTTGCAAAGCTGGCTCCACCCATCCCATCGCGGCCTGTGGTGCTGCCCACGTACACCACAGGATTGCCAATGCCGTTGGCGCCGGATTTCACAATCTCCTCGGTCTCCATCAGGCCAAGCGCCATCGCATTGACAAGGGGATTGCCGGAATAGGACGGGTCAAAACAAACCTCACCACCCACGGTGGGAACACCGACACAGTTGCCGTAATGGGCAATGCCAGCGACCACCCCTTCCATCAGGCCAACATTGACCGGATCCTCCAGTGGACCAAACCGCAGGGCATTCAGCAGAGCGATCGGTCGCGCGCCCATGGTGAAAATGTCGCGGAGAATGCCACCGACCCCTGTGGCCGCTCCCTGAAACGGCTCCACAGCAGAGGGATGATTGTGGCTTTCGATCTTGAAGGCAAGTCGATGACCGCCCCCAAGATCCACTACACCGGCATTTTCACCGGGGCCGACAAGAATGCGAGGCCCCTCTGTCGGGAAGCCACGCAACAGCGGTCTGGAATTGCGATAACAGCAGTGTTCTGACCACATCACCCCGAACATTCCCAGCTCGACACGGTTGGGGGCCCTGCCAAGACGCCGACAGATCTCATCCCAGTCTTTTGGCTTCAGTCCCTCCTGCCGCAGGGCAGCAGCAGCGTCATATCCAGGTGCATCAGAAGAGGAAACCACGTACCACTGAGCGCTTCATCCCAGTGTTGCCGACAGCCTCATCGGGCCA
>CAZJLQ010000112.1:0-5369 GCA_964546675.1 uncultured Synechococcus sp. | reverse complement strand
ATGCAATGGTTCTAACTCTATAGATGCGTCAACATTGAAAGCACTGCTGCTTCTTCATACATCTGAGCAGCGCCGCCAAAGCCCTCTGAACAAGCAGCAATGCCTTCAACGATTTCTTTACACCGAAGGACAGCATAAATTTCTTTTTTTCAATATGTACCGTTCAAAAGCATACCGGCAATAAAAAGAAAAAGAGAAACTTCAATGAGCGATACAGCAGACATTCAAGCGCCATTCCCTTCTCACTTAGTATTTATTTTGTCTGTTGCATCAGCCTTGTTATGGGCATCAGCAAGTGAGACCGTTGACTTGAGATCCGACTCAACAACAAGAAGAAAAAGACTTTTTACAGCTCCTGGAAAAACCCTCCATCACTCTGCCGACCAACGCAACAGCGCATGGGTCAAAGCTCCACTTGGATCAATCTGAATCAAACGCCCTCCCGGGTCCCCAGCGCGATTCATGGGACAAGCTTGAACAGGGTCAAATCCAATCAAGGTGGAGGGACATCCCAGAAGTTGAACGTCTGGGCGTTCAGGCCAGACCCCCTGCCAGTGCTGATGCACATGTCCGAAAAGGATGCCGATCAACGAGCGACAGTTGAGCAGGAGATCCCTAAAGGTGCCGTTGTCCACCAAATTCATTGTGTCGAGCAGCGGATGTCCGATCAGCAGCGGGGGGTGATGCAACGCAATCACAAGAGGCTTCGCTCCGGGGCTGGAGTCGTTCAAGCGCTCGCTGAGCCAAGCAAGCTGTTGCTCGCCTAGGTGGCCTGCGGAATGCCCACACCAATGGCTGTTCAGCAACAGGATCCGAACCCCATCCACCAGCATCTCGCCGGGTGCCGTTGTGCAATGACGCCCAAGAACACAATCGAGCAGCAAGGGGTGGTCGTGATTTCCAGGCAGAACCCCTACGGGGCAGCGAACATGTCGCCGCAGTTCAGCCTCCAGACGCCTGTATCCACACCAACTCTCGTCTTGACAAAGATCACCTGTGATCAACACACAATCAGGCTGGTGAAGGATTGCCTGCTGGAGCGCTCGCGTCCAATACCTGAGCGCCGGTCGCCCCCGCACTAGGCCTGCATCCGAGGCCACCAGATGCGGATCACTTAGTTGAAGGATCTTCATCATCCTTCGGCAGCTGCTGCCAACCACTGACCCAACGGGTGCGGTCCTTGAGTTCCCTCCAAGGGACCCGCTCCCGCTGAGATGGCGCCAGAACTGGGGCCAATTCAACCCAGCGTGCAGCCCCCTTTCCGCCTTGCATCACCAGCTCAAAGTGGCGATAGCCCGCCACCGGTTGCTGACTGGTCCATGCCTTTGGAAGGGGGTTGGTCATCGGGAGATGGGATGACTAGGCGGGTGGGTCATGACCGGGAGCGACGGCACGTTGATGGACATCACTGACTCACACCTTCAGGGAATCAGAGAACCGCCATGGCGAATTGCAAACACGGCAGCCTGGGTGCGATCACGAACGCCGAGTTTGCCGATCACCGCACTGACATGGCTTTTCACCGTTTCTCCAGAAACAACGAGCTGTTCGGCAATCTCTCGATTGGACAACCCTTCCGTCAGGGCGCTCAACACATCGCGTTCCCGCTCTGATAGGTCCTGAATCAACCGAAAAGCATGTTCATCGTCGGGGCTGGCCTTCCGCGCCAGTTCCCTAATGGACTCCGGGTAATACACACCCCCGGCACTGGTGCACTGCAACGCCATGAAGAAATCCCCACGCTTGCTGCCAATCGAGGAGATGAACATCACTCCGTCCGCACCAGCTTCCAGAGCCTCATTCACCACAGGAGCGTTCTCACGACGCAGAAAGATCAGCGTTCGCGTCCCAGCATCCAGAGCTTTCACCGCCCTCACCAAGGCGATCCCATAACCCTGTTCAAGATCCTCAGTGAGAAACAACAGATCCGGCTTGAGACGGCGAACCCGCTCCAGCCCCTCATCCGCGGTGGTGACGGAACTGAGCAGGCGACTCCAGATCGGAACAGCGAGGCTGAAACTCCCAAGGGTGAGCTTGTCTCCCATACAAGCGACGATCGACGAGCTCCCAAGCAGACCTTCGACCTCCTGTATCCGGCCATTGCGTTGTCCGGGTTGAAGGTTGAGATCCACAAGCCACAACTCCACGTCACTATTGGATGGTAGTGACTCTCATTAGTGGTTACTGTTGAGAAGAGTTGACCGGTCCTTGGTGTCGAGTCCTGCGCCCCCAGTCAACGAAAACGGAACCCTGCAGAAGGGCCTCCACCAGGACGGTCGTCGCCTGACCCCGCAACGCAAGCGCGTTCTGGAATTGTTTGAGCGGCTGGGCACCGGCAATCACCTCAGTGCAGAGGACGTGCACCAACAACTGGTGCAGCTTGAGATGAAGGTGTCTTTGGCGACGGTGTATCGCACACTGCGCCTTCTGGCCGACATGGGCTTTCTCCAGGAACTGGAGTTGAGTGAAGGCGGCCGTCGTTTTGAACTGAGTGGGGATGGTCACCGGGAACATCACCATGTGGTTTGCATCCGCTGTGGTCGGACCGAGGAATTTGAAAGTGAACCGGTTCTTGCCGCTGGAGCAAAAGCGGCTCAGGGATTCGGCTTCAAATTGATCGAATCAACCCTCAACGTCAGAGCCATCTGTCCCAACTGCCAATAACAGGCAGCCCAAAATTTCGAACGTTTCACTCGATCTGCGACCAACAGCTGATCGTGCTGAACCACTGATCGTGCTGAACCACTGATCTTGCTGAACAGCCGTGCCCTGCTCAGGGATGCTCCTTGCAGGGCATCCAGTAGTTGCCCATCTGATGAGCCCCTTCACAGCCCAAGGATTCAGCTTGCTTGATCGCTTCTTCGCGTGTGGGGTAAGCCAAATAGCGGGGATCAGTGCCCTCGAGCTGAATCAGCCCCATGCTCATCGGCCCTGCGGTCACCACACCCATGGTGTTCACCCCCACGGAGAACAGTCCCATGCCAACGATGGAGCCAGTGATTACTCCCATGGCCACCACGCCAATGGAGATCACACCCATGGGCACCACACCGATACAGATCACACCCATCGGAACGATGCCGATCGAGACCGTACCCAGTGGTGCAATCCCGATGGCGAGACGCTTCGGCTTCGACCCGCAGTGTCCTCCAGTTTCTGACTGACTCATGGATCAGTGCTTGCTTGGGCCCTCTACGGAGCCATGTTTGTCGCAGACCATCCACATGTCGCCCATCTGGTGCGCCCCACTGCATCCAAACCCTGGCGCCGCAGCCTCTGCTTCTGCCTGAGTTTTGAACATTGCCTGCTTGGGTTTTGAGGACGGCTCACCAGCAACAGCAGCTCCAGCAACAACACCCACCAGCGCTGTCAAAGCAAACAGTTCACGCATGTCCCACAAAAGCGCTAAGGGGATTCCATCATGACGGTATGGGCCCATCACCTCCCAACGGTTGGCACGACGTGCTCGTCTTCACGCCGGAGCAGTTCGAGGATGCACTGGAAGCCGTCCTGGCTGTGCGTGAACAACACACCGTTGTTCTCAACCTCAGCCGCATGGAGCCCGATCTAGCTCAACGCACAGCAGATTTCGTTTGTGGTGGTGTCCACGCCCTGGATGGACATCAACAGCGCATCGGTCACAACGTATTTCTGTTTGCACCCGCCTCGGTTCAGCTCGCCTGGCTCACCCCCAACCAACCTGACCATCAAGACTGAAGCGCACCGCCGCAACTGGACCCAGCACCGGCCGTGCAACCGAAACAATGACGAGCCGTGCGGATTGCTGCACCCTCGATCCGGACGTTGCTGTCCAGCAGATCCCTGAGATGCCGAACGGGACCCATCAGCGGCAAATCAAGCTGCTGATTGAAATCACAATCAAAAAGATTGCCTTGCCAATCAACACTGATCAACTCGCGACACATCACGGCACGTAGATTTTGCGGGTTGTGAGCTTGTTCAAGGAGCGTTTGATAAGCATCAAGCTTTCCTTGATGCTGAAGAGCGCGCGCGAAACGTTTGATCGGCATGTTGGCCAACGTCAGCAAACGATCGAAGCGCACCCCCAGTTGCGCGAGCTCCCGCTTGTAATCCTCTTCAAGCGGCGCCTGAGGAGGAGGCAAAACAGCGGCCTGGGGGTTGTAGACAAGGTGCAACTGCAAACGGTCGTCCCCAGCTCCATAACCGAGAGCATTCAGTTGTCGTAGACCTTCGAGGCTGCGCTCAAAAACCCCATCACCTCGCTGTTGATCAACATTGGCGGCGCTGTAACACGGCAATGAGGCGATCACAGTGACGCTTCGCTCGGCCAGAAACGCAGCGAGATCTTCATGCCCCGGTTCCGTGAGGATCGTGAGATTGCAGCGATCCATCACTTCAACCCCCAGCTCGGATGCAGCATCCACAAGCTGTCGGAAACCGGAATGAAGTTCTGGGGCTCCGCCCGTGAGATCCAAGACCTGGATCTGCTGGGAACGCAGGACGTCAGGGATCAGGTCGAGCGTGGCCGGATCCATGCTTTCCGTCCTCCAGGGACCGGCATTCACATGGCAATGGGAGCAGCTCTGATTGCAGCGATACCCGAGGTTGACCTGCAGGGTGCTGAGGCTTGACCTCTGCAAAGCGGGAAAACCTTGAGCCGCCATCGAAGAAATGAAAACGGGATTGGATCGTTACAGGTCAGAGTCTGGAACTCAAACCCCAGATCTGAAGCCGCAGCTGGAACTCGATCATCACAACGGCCTGATCGCCAGTCAACAGCTCAGCCCCGGCTGGACGCGTCGCTTGATCCAGAAGTGGATGCCCCCTCCGCCGCGATGCCGAGCATGGGTGAGCTGGATCCAAATGGCGCATCTGCTGCATCACCAAGAGCAACCAACTCTGGCGCTTAAAACAGAGAACCAAGCAGGCACAATTCGACTCGGCAACACTTTTCGAGTCTTATCCGAAGCTTACTTACAACCGCCGAATCAAGACATCATCATTAACACAATAATGACGAATCACTGAACATCACACAACAAAACAATGATAAAATCATTTTTTGAACAAAAATGAAGCACATCTCAATCGCACTCGTCAGCTCTATTGCAGCGACTGTTTCCATCGCCCCCGCAGCCACCGCCCGCTGTCCACGTGGCTTCACAGGCTCTGCGGGCTTTAACTATTGCGTTCCAGAGAAACAAAATGACCGGGAGATATGGCTTGAATGCAGCAACGAACAGAGTCGCCTGGGGTTAACCGAAGTTAGCCCATGCATTTCAGAACAACAGCGAATCAAATTAATTGACAACTACATCATGTACTGCAGAAAAAGCAAGCTTCCCCACCTGTACAACTAGCTTCACAAAACAATCGAATTCCACTCT
>CAZJLQ010000111.1:0-5370 GCA_964546675.1 uncultured Synechococcus sp. | reverse complement strand
GAGCTGTTGTTCCAACCCCATTCCCACTTTTCCTGGGGGTAGAGCTTCACCTTCGTGGGCAGTTCCGCTGCCGCATCGAGCGTCACCTCAGGACCATCAAGGCTGGTGGTCACCAGATCCGCCAGACCCTCAATGAAGGGGGGATAAGTATCGAGCGCCCGCACACGACGGAAATTGACCACGCCCGATTCCGTCGCGAGCTCGCGGTATTCGATGTCGATCTCCTCGAGGGTTTCGATGTGTTCGCTCACAAAACTGATCGGGACCACAACCAAGTCCCGGGTCTTGGCCTCACCAAGCGCCTCCAAGGCTTCCTCGGTGTAAGGCTTCAGCCATTCGACAGGACCAACACGGCTCTGATAAGCAAGCGTGTGGGGATTGCCATGGCCGACGGTCTCGGCCAGTTGTTTCATGATCAGTTCTGTGCAGGACTCGATTTCCTGTTGGTAGGGATCGCCAGCCTCCTCCACGTAACTCTTTGGAACGCCGTGGGCACTGAAGAAGATGTGTGCCTGCTCAGGTTCGTCGCTGTTGCGAACCTCCTCTGCGATCAGCTCTGCCATCGCATTGACGTAGCCGGGGTGATCGAACCAGCTGCGGATGCAGCGGATCGGCAGCTTTCGAAACGCATCATCACCCTGGCGCAGCCGCTGCAGCTCGCGGAAGCTTGAACCACTGGTGCTGATTGAAAAGTGGGGGTAGAGGGGGAGCACAACCACCTCATCGATCCCATCCGCCTTGATGTCCCCGACAGCCGATTCAGTGAAGGGGTGCCAGTAACGCATCGCGACATAACTGGTCGCATCGACACCCCGCTGTCTGAGAAGACTCTGAAGATCTCGGGCCTGTTGCTCCGTGATTCGGCGCAGTGGTGATCCACCGCCGATCGATCGGTAGGCCTCCTGGGACTTGTTGCTCCTCAAGGTGCTGATCAACCACGCCAGAGGCTTTTGAAGCGCGGGGATCGGCAGACGAATGATCTCCGGATCCGCGAAGAGGTTGTACAGGAACGGCCCCACATCCTGGATCCGCTCCGGTCCTCCCAGATTCAACAAGAGGACGCCGACGCGGGCCATGCAAGCAACTGCGGATTCAGGGGGTTGAGCGTAGCCCCCGTGCACGTCATGGTGGGCTGCAATCACGGGCTGATGAACCTCCGCAACGAGCTCGTGACTTTGAATACACGTCTCCAGAGCGAGGGATACCGCTTAAGGCTCGAACAACGGGGGCAACGTCTGAATCTGAGGGGCTCGCTTCCGCGGCGCGACGGCCAGCCCGGTGTGGAAATGCAGCGCCTCAGCCTTGGCCTCAAAGCTGATCTGCAGGGTCTTAAGGAAGCTGAGCAGAGCTTGCGCCTGGTGGAACTTCAACTGCAGCGGGACGACTTCTGCTGGACCAGCTGGTTGTCAGAGTCCGCAACGGCCTCGGAAGACGCCGGAGTCACTGGGGCACTCGAGCGGTTCGAACGGGCGTTTTTCGCTGATCCACGCCGGCGCCGCTCCCCTGCCGGCAGCCGCACGACTTGGAGTGGGGCGTATCAGCCTTACCTGAGGCGCTTGCAGGCTCTATCCACCCAACACTCCGGGGACAGAGCAATCAGTGCGGAGCTTCTCCAAGCAACGCTCGCCAGCTACGACGACGGCAGCCGCAGTCGACAGCAATGTGCCACCGCACTGGCCGCTTTGGCGCGATTTCTCGCGATCCAACTCCCCGACGACTGGCGCAGCGAAGCTGGCGGGTATGGCCTGCATCGCGCCCGTTTCCGACGGCTACCGACGGACAGCGAGATCGTGGCCGCGGTTCTGAAGATCCCGAATCCCGGATGGAGGCTGGCCTATGGATTGATGGCCACCTATGGATTGCGCAATCACGAGGTGTTCTTCTGCGACCTGGCACCGCTCCGTGAAGGAGAAGGAGACAGGGTTTTGCGGGTTTTACCCACCACCAAAACCGGCGAACACCAGGTTTGGCCCTTTCAGCCGGATTGGGTGGAGCGCTTTGGTCTGATGGAACTCGGTTCCAAGGCTGACGCTTTACCGGCCATTCAGACCGACCTGCGACACACGACGCTCCAGCAGGTAGGGCGTCGTGTGAGCGAACAGTTCCGTCGCTACCAGCTCCCCGTGACCCCCTACGACCTGCGGCATGCCTGGGCCGTGCGAACCATCCATATCGGCTTACCTGACACGGTTGCAGCCCGGATGATGGGGCATTCGGTGGCTGTTCATACCCGTACGTATCACCACTGGATTACACGGCGTGACCAACAACAAGCCGTCGACGCTGCACTGGCCAAGCAGCGCGCCTGAGCACGCAGGTCGATGCTGAACGCAAGCCTCAGCAGCTGAAAGCAGCAGAGAACAGAGACATTGCCGACAACCTCGCCATCGAAAATTGCAAACCCTCAACATCGATTTGGAACGGCAAAATCAGGCGGAAGCTGGCAAGCAAACACGTTGCAGCAAGCATGCAACTTCTAATACATCTCGCAAAAATATAGATAATCCATACGCACTTCCTTCGCATAAGCGTGTGCAATTCTGTCAATAAATTTCGAAAATTCTTTCGTGCGGTCTTTGGCGATTCGATTGATCGTCGCCTCAAACACGTATTGATCAAGCGATCCATTCAGCCTTCTAGCAGCTTGCAGATGATTTGTGGCCATAATCTCAGACCACTGCAAAGCCATTGAGTTGTAATCTTTTTGGGATTTCAATTTATATGTTGGAAAGTCATTTTTTAGGGGAGATCTTTCTCGAACAGAAAACCAATGATCACCGATACCCAACCAGCCAAGGTGACAATCAGGGTACTCCGAAAGTGCACTGTAAGCCTCGAGATGACGGTGGGCATGATTTTTGAAGTTAAAGTTGTATTCACGCACTTCCTCTTGACTCAAATACGAAAATGCAGTCGGCTGCTGCTGTTGCTTAATGTCCAAAATAACATCATCAAAGGCATCATCAGTATTACCTCTCAACAAGGCATAATACCGCCTCAGACCCAGCGAACCCGTTCCCGCACTTTGCCTAATCGCAATATCAAGAATGTCATAGTGACCCTTGTAGTAGTCAATAAATGCCTCGGATACCGTACCGATGTAATCACGGAATGAATCCATGATTTGGCGGTAAAGATCTGAATCCTTGGCCAAGGGCTCGAGCTTTCCATCAATCTTTTTGAAGCGCCTTTCCTGGTCAACGACTGTCCATTTACCAAGCATTTTACTTCGACCAAGCTTTTTCTCCGTATCAACAAGGAACTTGTTCAAGAGCTTGCACGTATTTTTCTTACCAAAGGAACTTGAAAAACAATCAATCTGCTGATAATAAGCAATGGTTTCAAGATAATTACGACCAAACAGACGAATACCCTTTGAAATCTCATCAGATGACAGGCGCTTGGACTGCAGGCCATCCAGGACCATGCTCACCGCAAACCGCCAGACGTCATATTGATAATCCGCCACAAGAGAATCGTCAAAATCATCGAATCCATAGGAAACATCCTCTCGATCGTTCATGTAGGCACCCATGTTGTACACATGAGCATCGCCCTGAAGCCAGGTCCTCGAAAAAACACTGCCACCAAAACGATTGATTTGCCAGTTTCCAGCAAAATCAGACCAGAAGATATGATTCGTTCCACGAAAAAAAGAAAAAGGACTTGCCTTCATCTTCCGAAACTTTTGGTCCCGACTTGCCGGCGATAGATGGCTATTGTGATGCTCTATCTGTTCGCATACACGACCTCTCCTGTCATAACTCTTCGAGTGGAAGACAAGGTTTTGCATGGAGAGTCAAGAATGATTCATTCAGGAACCCTGCGATCTTGCGAAGATCTTTAGCCCCCTAATTAAATTAGGCTAACAACAAGCGTCCACGAAAAATGTTCATCAGAAGCTGTTTTTGACCTTTTTCTTTTCACGGGACACCATCAAACCAGGCCGGCTGTTGAGAACCAACGATCAACCAGCCGTCGCCCCCACCCCTTGCTCATTTTAGAAATCAAGACAGATCGATTCCGAACACTTCGTCAACACTTCTCTCAAAACCAAGCTTGTATGAATCATAGTCATAATATTCATCCGATTTCATATCCTTGATCCTGATTTTATAATAACCGTCGGCATATTCAGGCAGAAAAGGTATTTTTGCTTGCCGACCAAACCAGATCTGGACCCTTCCTTTTTTGACATTGATCATCTCTCTGGAATAATCCAGCCCCCGATAGCTGGTGGGGAAACGCTCATCCCTGTTTTCTCCTACACCGCGGACCGCATCAAATGCACCATTCCGATGGGTGTCAATATAAATAGCTCCGTAATGGGGAGAGGTCTCCGTTTCAGGTCGACTGAATTTTGCAAAACCGATGATTGCATCTGAACGATCGTCGGTTGACTTTGCCTTCCATTTTCCTACGGCAAAATCACGCCGCTTCTGGATGCGATTGTAAGGGCCTTTGAACAACAACTCGAAATCATTTTTCCGCAGAAATCCACTCATCGGCCTGAAACTAAATGCGTAATTTCAGTGTATTCAAATCGGAGATCAAAGCCAATCGATTGATCCGCCCTTTCTGCAAAACAGAGCTTTCAACAGAACCAAGCCGAAATGTGGCTCTTGGTCCGCTCGTTCCACACGCCAGGGTGCGCCAGCGTTCAAATCAAACCTTCAAAGCTTTGACCGCACGAAAGGCTCTCCGTAGATCGACTGCGCCGCAATCGATCTCAGATTTACTCTCGCTATGATTGCCGCTCCAGAGCTCACCCGATGAGCAGCTTTCTGCGCCCGCTTGCCTATCGCCACCGCTGGATCTACGACAGCGTCACCGCCATCTCATCCTTGAGTGTGGGCGGCGTCAGCCGTCTCAGGCACCTTGGATTAGAGGCTCTGGAAGCACGGCTCAACCCCGGAGATTCGGTTTTGGACTTGTGCTGCGGCAGCGGAGAGGCTGCCGCACCGTGGCTTGCCGCTGGATTCACGGTGACAGGGCTCGACATTGCACCAAGGGCTCTGGACCTGGCCGCGCTCCGTCACCCCGGGATGCGACGGGTGGAAGGACTTGCGGAAGCCCCCCCTTTAGCGGACAGCAGCTTCGCGGCAATCCAGATGAGCGTGGCTCTGCATGAATTTCCGCGAGCCGAGAGAGAACAGGTGCTGAAGTCGTGCCTGCGTCTGCTTCGGCCCGGGGGATGGCTGGTGCTGGTGGATTTGCATCCCGCGGGGCCCATGTTGAAACTTCCCCAATGGCTCTTCTGCACGCTGTTCGAAACCGATACAGCAACCGCCATGCTGAGCGACGATCTCCCAGCCCAGCTCCAGCATCTTGGCTTCACGGAGTTGGACCAGGAGCTCTTGGCTGGGCAGG
>CAZJLQ010000110.1:0-5404 GCA_964546675.1 uncultured Synechococcus sp. | reverse complement strand
ATTGGAAATCATGCTGACGAAACGCCGTCCGTTCGGAGTGTCAAGGATTCCAGAAATTGAGCGGACACCCGTGAGTGTGCCGGTCTTGCCCCAGAAACGCCCTTGTAACGGAGTTCCCCGGTACAGATAACGCAGCGTTCCCCGTTGGCCGGCGATCGCCATCGAAGCCTGGTAATAGGAGGAAAGGGGGTGACGACTCATGCGGAGCAGCAGAGCAGCAATCGTGCGGCTGGTGACCCTGTTTCCCCGTGAAAGACCACTGCCATCGCGGATCTTCAATCCAGCGATCGGCAATCCCTGCGCCTGCATCCAGCGCGTGTTTGCAAGAGAGGCACGGCCCACATCCCAGTCATCAGCTGCGGCCCGCATCAGAACCTCGGCGGTGAAATTGTGGCTCTCAGTGTTGGCCAGGCTCAGCAGAGCATGCATCGGCGCTGAGTCTTCGGTGTGGAGAACAAGGGGTTCTTGTTCACTCCTGGCGAGAGCAGCCTCACGACCCTCGTTGTCCACCATCACCATCTGAATCTGGCCGCCCTGCTTCTGGACGCTTGTTTTCAACACCCGCTGCAGACGCGCCGCTGGGTCCATCACGGCCATATGAAGCGCATTGCTTGTCAGAGCCAGGCGCGTGATCGGTGCTCCATAGGCGTAACTGCGATCGGCAGGATGCCAATCACTTGGCCACCAACGTTGGCGTGGCTCTTCACGCACCATCAAACGCACAGGCCCTGCAGCCGTCTGAGCTGTCCTGGCGCCGCCCTGGCCGAGAACCACCATGGCGAATCTCTGCATCTCAGCGATGCTCAGGTCGGGGTCTCCCTCACCGACAATTTCCATGGACCCATCGGCATGGCGCAGCAACTGGGTGCGAAGCCTGAAATCCGGCCCGAGGCGATCAAGAGCGAATGCACTGCTGATCAGCTTTTGGTTTGAGGCAGGAACACGGGGTGAGCCACCATTTAGATCGGCCAGGAGCTGTCCACGATCATCGAGAACGCTGATGCTCCAGGCGGAGCTCTGCCCACCCACAGCTCCTTTGATGGCCTGTTGAAGCTCGGGACAGACCCGACCGAACTGGAGGTTGGGCAATCCCTGTCGCTCGACCGGAGGTGGCGGGGCAATCAGAGCTGGCTGAGGCTCAGCAGCGAGGGCGGGTTGCAGGCTGTTGACGCTGAGCAACAGACCGGTCAGAACTTTGATCACGACTGCGACACCCCACTGACGACGCCGTTGAGCCTGTACAGCCGGCCTTCCAATTCCACAGGCACACCTATTTTGAGTTTGGTGCCGCCAATGACAACACCGGAAGGCCCCGTCTCCGCATCAGCTTCCAGGGCAAAACGGGCGTGAATCACCGTTGCTGGGTTCGGATTCTCAGCTGAAACAACCCGACCGTCAGGCTGAACAGCCACCAATTTTTGAGTGACCTTCTGAACATCGAGAACACGCACGCGGCCTGCTGGCTGGTTGCGGATCACGAAGTTGAGTCCAGCTTCGTCTCGAATCGAATCCAGCAACTCGGCTGAGTCTGCAGCGACGAGGTGCCGAACATCCACCGTGAGTTGGACGGGCTGAACTGAACCGGTTGCCCGTGCGACGGCATTGCTGAGCTTTGGGGACCAGATCACTCCAGCCAACGCCGTCACGGCGAGCAGAGAAGCGATGCCGTCCACCGGTGACAACCGGCTCAGCCATGGGGGACGCTGCATGGAACCCAACCTGGGACACGAACCATACGGACTGTTTGATCAGTGATCAAGAAACGAATCCTTAGTTGCGTAAACCGTCAATAAAGCGATCCACCTGATTCAGCTGCTGCTTCAGCCCATCTCCGGCCTCTCCGGCCAACGAGCTGCCGATGGTGTCTGGATCAGGACGGCTTTCAGAAACGGCCACCTGGCGATACCCATCCGGATCGGATCGATAAATCCGCCAATCCGCAGGGAAACAACGCATCAGCGCGCCACCGTCGAGAGGTTCAAGCCAATAGGCCTGCTTCCAGGAGGCGACGAAGCCACGGCGCCGTTCACGGGCCACGCTGCCAATGCCGACGGCGGCATCCTCCAACCGGCCGTTCAGCATGGCCACCTGCCCGCGATGGGCTTCACAGATTCCAAGAAATTCCTCGTAATCGGCAGGCGTCGGCATCACGGCCAGAAGTAGCTCGTCGGAAGGCTCCTCAGCCGAACGCCTCATCCACTGGCGAAAATCCAGGATGCAATCCGCCAGGTCCGCGGCATCGCGACGGGCCAGGGCTGCTGCCCCTGCATCGGGCCAGAGCACGGTGAGTTGGCGTTCTCCAGCCTTCAGGGCCCTTGCCAGACGAAGAGCAACGGGCAACAAACGCAAATTTTCGAACTTCAGAGCCGCACCCCAGCGACTGCCATCGCCTGAATCAAGGGCCGCGATGAGGGCTGCCTGCATGGCTTGTTCTGCAGCAGCGAGATCCGGGGGGAGCGGCTGGACAACTGGATCGGTGGTGGTCATCGCGCCAGCATCTCAGGAATCGTTTTGGACATGGTGGATGGCCTGCTCCAGCAACTGCGGCACTGGCCCGAGATCGGCGTCCGACAACCAGGAGCCAAGGCTGAAACGAACTCCAGACTGCCGCCAAACGGCAGGCACCTGCATCGCAGCGAGCACGGCGCTGTCCGTAGACACCCCAGATCTGCAGGCCGTTCCACTGCTGGCAGCCACTCCCGTTCGCGCCAGTTCGCGCACAATGGCTCGCCCGGAGAGCGGTCGCCCATCCGGTGTGCCGATCAGGAGGCTGATGTGATGGGGGAGACGCGCTGAGCCATTCGGTCCAACCGCTCGGACACCGGGAATCTCCAACAACCGCTCGAGCAACTGATCACGACAGGGCCGGATCCAGTCGCACGAACCCGGGGGGACACGATTGTTCAGAGCATCAAAAGGGGGGAGAGAGGCCATGGCTTCAGCACATCCGGCAACCAAGGCCACGGGTTCGGTGCCACTGCGGAGCCCCTGTTCCTGACCACCCCCACCCTGCAGTGCACGCAACGGGAGGCCCTCTCGGGTGAGCAAGAGACCGACACCACGAGGACCCTGGAATTTGTGGGCTGAGAACGAGAGCAGATCAACCGGCAAATCGGCCCAATTAACCCGGCCCTGAGGGATCAGCTGCGTGGCATCCGTGTGAAAACGAATTCCGCGTTCTCGGCACGCATGGGCGATCGGGATTAATGGTTGAACAGCTCCCACTTCACTCTGACCCCAGATCAGGGAGACAAGTTGCGTTGGAGGGGCGAGCAAGCGTTCGAGTTGATCGAGACGAATCACTCCCTGAGCATCGACGGGCCAAAACTCGAGCTCCCAACCAAGCCTGACGAGCCGTTCAGCCGCAGCATCGACTGCGGGGTGCTCGACGCTGGAAATCACCAGCCGACCTGCGGGCAGAACCGCAGCACTGCCCAGCAGAGCGAGATGAATCGATTCCGTGGCGCCCGAGGTGACAATCAAGTCATCCGGCGTTGCTGTCAGCAGGGTCGCCATGGCAAACCGGGCACGTTCCAAGGCCTCGGCAGCTAGCAATCCATAGCGATGAAGGCTGCTCGGGTTGGCCCAAGCCGTCTGTTGAATGGACCGCATCGCCTCAAGCACCGCTGGTAGAGGCGGTGTTGTGGCAGCGGCATCGAGATAAAGCTCAGAGCCCACCGCCACGCTCGAACCGAGCTCTGGTGCGTTGTTCCAGAGACTCACTGGCGAGATTGAGCAATGAATCGAGCGATGTGTTGTTCAAAAAGTCCTGAACCTTCTCCAGGGCAGCGGCTTCATCCTCGGGGCTGAGGTCCGCCTGGTCTTGGCTCGACTGAGCTGCTGAGTTGGCTTGGTCAGCCTGAACCTTCTTTGATGGCGGCAGGTCAGCTTGAGTGCTTGTCGAGCGGTCCTGGAAGAGACCAGAGGGCATCAACTCAGGCGTCAGAACTCCATCGAACACGGCTTCAGCCGGACCGGTCATCAAAACTGGTCCCTTGCGGTCACTCCAAGCAATCTGCAGCGGACCACCCGGCAGCATCACTTCAGCACTGGTGTCAGCCAAACCCAGCAGCACAGCGGCCACAAGCGTGGCGCAGGCCCCTGTTCCACAGGCCAGGGTTGGTCCCGCACCACGCTCCCAGACGCGGATTTCCAGGCGGTTGTCGCCATGGACCTGGAGAAAGTGAACGTTGGTTTTGGCGGGGAAAACCGGATGCACCTCCAGGGCCGCTCCCCAGGTGTCGAAGGGAATCGTTGTGAGGTCCTCAACGGGGACCACCACATGGGGATTTCCCATGCCAACCGATGCCACGTTCAGCTGATCACTCTCAAGCTCCAACACCCCCTGGGGCAGCCCATCCACAACATTGAGAGTGGTTGGGATGGTTGCGGGGTCGAGGAAGGGCTTGCCCATATCAACCCGCAACTGACCGTCTTGCATCAGTTCGGGACGAATCATTCCCGCCAGCGTTTCAATCGCCCAACGACGGCCAGGGGCATCGCCGTCGCTATCAGCCAGAAATCTCGCAAGGCAACGAATGCCATTGCCGCACATCTCCGCTTCGGTGCCATCTGCATTGAAGATGCGCATTCGCAAATCACCATCGGCCTCAGGTGGGAGCGCAAGAATCACCCCATCTCCACCAACACCGAAACGCCTGTCGCAGATCCGACGCACCCATTCAGCATCAGGCTCAGAGATTGAACCAGGAAGTTGCCCCTGCCGCCCTTCCAGAATGAGAAAGTCGTTCCCCAGCCCCTGATACTTACTGAATGAGAGCATGTGAGCCGAAGCGTCCAAGGACTTTCAAGATTAATTATTTTAGCAATTGCGCTGGAAGAGGTCAAAACTCAGAGCCGCACAAATCCATACTTCACTGACTGATAATGATAAAGTTAAATTATTTCAAATCTGAAGTTTCACGCAAAAAATGATTATCAAATTGAATGAATAACATTTTCGATTGCAAACATTCTGCAAGAACAAGGAATTGTTCAAGCCGTACAGATCGTATCAACATGCAAAACAGCAAAATCCTTGATAAAATTATCACCACATTCCAAGGTGACAAAAAGCAGCATCTGCACAGATTCTTCTCTTGGCAAATTGCAAATTACCGCAAAGTGAACGAAGCAAATATGGTCATCAATAACGAAATGAGGTCGCGTTGATAACAGAGTCAACAACCAATTATTGTAAAAAATATATTCGCCAAAAATCTTGATTTCAAGACCTTAAAAAGACCTAAAGCCGAGCAGAGGAGTGACACCCGCCGAGCAGGTGAACAGATGAAACAGATTGTTGGCTTAATTGCTGGTAGAAATCAAATTAGAGCGGAATCAAGCAAACAATACTGCGGCAAAGAAAAGTGAACATTGTTTAGGTGTTGGTCAAACTGGACAA
>CAZJLQ010000109.1:0-5416 GCA_964546675.1 uncultured Synechococcus sp. | reverse complement strand
ATGAGGTTTCACCATCAGCGCCTCTCCGCCACGACCTCTCTCCGCTGATGATGCGGGCACCACCGGAGGCTGATGAAAACCACAAGTTTTGCTGGCTTCGCTGAGCACGCCGATTACTCATTGCTTGAGGCCCTGCGCGCTGATCCGCAGGCCAGCTCTGACGGTAATGATCACCGCCCTCGTCAGGTGTATTCAGGGCATTACGTGCCGGTGACGCCCACGCCGATCCCCGAGCCTGAATACGTCGCCCACAGCAGCCGCTTCTTCGAGGAGCTTGGTTTGAGCGATGAGCTTGTGGAGGACGAGTGCTTCCGGCGGATGTTTTCCGGTGATCTGGATGTGGCCACCACGTCGATGCGGCCGTGGGGCTGGGCCACCGGTTACGCGCTTTCGATTTACGGCACCGAATACATCCAGCAGTGTCCGTTCGGCACTGGGAACGGTTATGGCGATGGCCGAGCGATGTCGGTTTTTGAAGGGGTGTTCGCTGGTCGCCGCTGGGAGATGCAGCTGAAGGGCGGTGGACCCACGCCCTATTGCCGCGGCGCTGATGGCCGGGCTGTGCTGCGTTCCAGCGTGCGCGAGTTTCTGGCCCAGGAGTTCATGCATGCGCTGGGTGTTCCCACCTCCCGCTCTCTGACCCTTTACATGTCGCGGGCCGAGACGGTGCGTCGCCCCTGGTACACGGCGAATTCCAGGAGCTTTGAACCGGATGTGATGGTGGACAATCCGGCGGCGATCACCACGCGGGTGGCGCCTTCCTTTCTGCGCGTAGGTCAGATCGAGTTGTTCGCTCGGAGGGTGCGCGGTAATGCGCATCCGGAGGCGTTGCAGGAACTGGAACAGATCGTGCGCCATCTGATCGAACGCAATTACAAGGAAGAGATCGATGCGGAGCTGCCCTTCGCTGATCAGGTGGTTGTGTTGGCTCGTCTGTTTCGGGGTCGGTTGACGGCACTGGTTTCCAACTGGATGCGTGTGGGGTACTGCCAGGGCAACTTCAACAGCGACAACTGTGCAGCTGGAGGGTTCACCCTTGATTACGGGCCATTCGGTTTCTGTGAACTGTTTGATCCCCGTTTCCAGCCCTGGACCGGTGGTGGCGAACATTTCTGCTTCTTCAATCAGCCCCAGGCGGCAGAGGCCAATTACAGGATGTTCTGGTCGGCGTTGCGTGAACTGCTCACCGGCAACAGCACCGCTCTGGCTCAGCTGGATCAGCTTCACGAGAGTTTTGCCGACGTGATGCAGCAGCAGCTCGAGCGGATGTGGGCCAGCAAGATCGGCCTGAAACGTGATGAGCACGGACTGGTTCCGGAGCTGCTGCAGCTGATGGCGACGTCCCGAGTGGATTTCACCAAACTGTTCCGCTTGCTTTCCTCCGTGCCGGAGCATGTCAGTGCGCTCAAGAGCAGTTTTTATCTGCCCAGTTCCGACGACCTCGATCGGCAGTGGGCCAGCTGGTTGCAGCGCTGGCGAGACACCCTCAACAGCTCTGGCGGACTGGGTGAGGCCGCTGCTGCAATGCAGCGTCTCAACCCTGCCATCACCTGGCGGGAATGGTTGATCGCCCCTGCCTATGAGCAGGCGGCGTTGGGGGACAGCGGACTGATCGATGAATTGCAGACGTTGTTCAGCGATCCCTACGTCACCCCGTCTGAGCCGCTGGCCGGCAAGTACGACCAGCTCAAGCCACGGGATTGGTTCAATGCCGGCGGCGTGTCGCACTACAGCTGTTCATCGTGACCAGGTGCGGCTGCCAGGGCCGCTGTTTTTGACGCGTTGACCCACCCGTCAGGTGTTGTCTGACCTGCCGCCGCAGGGGCGCCGCGGTTGGTATCCCTGCGATTCAGCCAGAAAACGCAGATACACGATCTGGTGCCTGTCTGGGAGGCCGGCGGTAGCGATCAGTCCGAGCGGACCAAACAGCAGGCCTGCAGCGAACCATCGCCAGCTGTTCCGCGCTTTCTGCCCAGCGATTGTTTTGGCCAGGCCGGCGCTCACCAGATGTGAGACCAGCACCATCAGCACCAGCGTCCAGTCCATGGCTGCGATCAGATCACACACCACTGGGTAGTCAAGCCTGGGCAGTCATGTCGTTTTTGCTACGGGATTTGATACACAGGCCGTCGCTTTGTGGTGATGCACCGCTGAATCGGTGGGCTTGAGCGATCATCGAACCCCTGCTCTGCTTGGCATGGCGACGTTCGACCACAGCACCCCGTTCATGCTCCTGGCTCGTATTCATGTGAAGCCGGATTGTGTGGAGCAGTATCTCGAGCTGGCACGGGCAACCGATGCGGCGGTTCAGGCCAGTGAGCCCGGAATGCTTCACCACACCTTCGATCAGGACCCGGATGATCCCCAGGCGTTTGTCTGGTCGGAGCTTTATGCGAACGATCAGGCATTTGCAGCCCATGTCTCCAATCCACCGGTGCAGGACTACCTGCAGAACCATGCTGAGTTGGGGGATGGCTTCAGTGTGGAGGTGTATGGAACGGTCGGCTCCGAATGCCGGGAACTGATGGAGTCGTTTGGTTTGCCGTTGAAGATCTACGAGAGCCAACTCGGCTACAGCCGGATGTGACTCTGGGGGTGCATCTCCCGGGGAGATCGTTGAGCAGAAGCGATCAGCGCATGCTTAGTTGTCCTGAGGGGATCACCCAGTTCTGTCGTCCCATTTCGTGCAGCCATTGACGGCCATCAACAACAGCCGCATCCATGGCGCGTGGCAATTGTCGACCTATCGGGTTGAGGTGCAGGCAACCGCCGAATCCTTTACGCCCATGGGCAACAATCCGAGCGGCTATGTGATCTTCACTCCCGAGGGTCGGTTGTCGTTCACCCTCTCTGCGGCAGGGCGTCGCCCACCACGCTCGCTTGACGACAGCGCCGCGCTGCTCAGCAGCATGATTGCCTACACCGGGATCTACCGCCTTGAGGGGGATCGCTGGATCACCCAGGTTGATGTGGCCTGGAATCCGGCGTGGGTCGGTACGGAACAGACCCGTTTCTTCGTGATCGAGGGAGAACAACTCACGGTTCGTACCCCCTGGCGAGTGATGCCGAACTGGCCGGAGAAGGGCCTCACGCGCAGCATTGTGACGTTTCAGCGCTGCATGTGATCTGTGGGCTGTGCGTGACCCAGCCTGGATGCGTGCGTGCGCGCAATGGTGGGCGAGCAGATCCAGACTGACGTTCCATTTGCGTGGAAAGCCCCTTCGTGATGACGGAGCCGCTGTTGCTGATTCATCCAGTTGGCGTTGGTTTGTCGTCGAGGTTCTGGGAGCGCTTCCGCCGGAGCTGGCAGAGCCGGGATGGTTCCCGGCTGCTGCTGGCTCCTGACCTGCTCGGGTGTGGCGAGGCGCCGATGCGGAAACGGGCGCTTACCGCTGATGACTGGGCTGCTCCGCTGGAGCAGCAGCTGCGGGCGAGGGATGACGGTCCGGTGGTGCTGGTGAGCCAGGGCGCCTCACTGCCGATCGCCTTGGCGCTGATCGAGCGTGCGCCGGATCTTGTGAGCCGTCTGGTGGCGATCAGCCCACCCGGGTGGAGGGTGCTCAGCGAGCCGTTCCCCCTGCAGCGGGCCCGGCAGCTCTGGGGTGTGCTGTTCAGCGGGCCGATCGGTGGCCTGTTTTATCGCTACGCCAGACGGCGAGCGTTTCTGCGTTCCTTTTCCAAGAAGAACCTGTTCGCTGAACCCGAAGCCGTCGACGAAGAGTGGCTGTCGACCCTGGAGCAGGGATCGGCATCCATGGCCAGCCGCTGGGCGGTGTTCTCCTTTCTGGCGGGGTTCTGGCGACGCAACTGGGAGCCCCAGCTGTGCGGCCTGTCGATTCCTTTGCTGGTGGTGTTCGGACGAGATGCCACCGGTATCGGTCGTTCCATGAGCTGGGATGACGCAGATGAGCGGATTGCCACGTTCAAGAGCAAACTGCCCGGGGCTGAGATCCGGACGATCTCTGGCCGCAATGTGCTCCCATTCGAATCCGCTGAAGCCTGCGTGGAGGCTGTGAAGAGCTGGCTTTGTTAAGGATCCGGTGCGAACCGTTGTCGAGGCCGCTGTTGTTTTGTCAGGTTGAAGCGATGAAACATCGCTCCCTTTTGCAGCGCTTCGGTGCCTATCTGTTCGGTCTGGTGGATACCTACTGGGCCATGCGCAGACCTTGGCAGTACGGAATGAAGCAGCCGCAGTGCGGTCTGCGTTGTGATGGCGACCATTGCGAGCCGGCGGACTGACCTGATCGATTCAGCTCACCTGGACGCCCTTACCGCGGTAGAAGGCGAAGCGTTCGCGGATTGATTCGGCCTTGGGTTGTGGGGTGTCGTAGGCCCACACGGCATTGGCGATTACCTGATCGCCTACCACCACATCCCAATACCGGGCGGTTCCTTTCCAGCCACATACCGTGGTGTGGGTTGAATCTCGGAAGAATTCGCTCCGCATCGCCTCGCGGGGGAAGTATGGATTGCCATCCACCATCACGATGTCGTCGCTTTCCGCAAGCACCGTGCCGTTGAAAATCGCCTGCATGGTTGGTGGTTCGAAGCCAGAACGTTGACCCTACGAAGATTCGTTCTCAGCGGAAAACCAAATCAGCGGAGAACCACGGTGGCTGATGCATCGATGCAAGGATTTTTTTAATCAATAACCCTCAATCAGTTGACCTCCATGAGTGGATCTTCATCCGTGGCCTGAATCATGCTCCGCGTTCCAGCTGTGATCCTGAAATTAAGGTCGTCCTGGCAACATTGATGGATTGAGTCTGTCGTATAGACACAACCCAGAAGGGGGAGTCGCTTGGATCAGGCTCGGCATTGTCTTCACTTCGTCAGCACAGTTGTTGGCATGCCTTTCGCGCCGGCATAGACAACGAGAACATCCACATCGTCTGATCCGATCGCTTGTCCTGCGTGTACGGTCCCAACCACTTCAATCAGAGCTTCGCCAGGACCATAGGTTTTTGTTGTTCCGTTTTTGAGATAAAGCTTCAGGCTCCCTTCCAGAACAACCGCTGCATTGATCACGGGGTGGTAATGCCATGGAAGCGTTACACCGGCTGGAATTTGAATTCGGAGCACTTTGATCTCAGGTTGCCCTTCTGGATAGTTCGGCAACAGATTGCCGTCCCATTCTTTCGAGGAATTGGCGAGCTCCTTGACTTTTACCCCAAGTTTTGCAGCCCCGTGGCCATCGTGCGAACAAGCCGGTTCTGCCGCAAATTGAACAGTGAAAAGAAGCAGAAGGGCGAGGCTGAGACGCTTCATGAAACATAAAATTGGTGTATAGAGTATGAGTCGGTTTTTTTGGTATGCAACCGTTCAGACGGTTGAGTAAATAGTTTCGATTGGATGCAGCTCAACAAGTGCAGTTTTGATATTGAAGTCAACCAGTTGCATTAATGCTGTTAATGCA
>CAZJLQ010000108.1:1970-5428 GCA_964546675.1 uncultured Synechococcus sp. | reverse complement strand
GCAAACAACCAACAGGCTGAGCAAATTGAACACCGTTGAGATGGAAATACCTTCACATCCAGGACGGCACATCCCGACACGACGACACGACCACAGGCATCGCAGCAACTTGAGAGAACGTATCAATACGTCCGATTCAATTCCATTGTGAATGAAAAACTCCAAATACACGTCTAAAAAGCTGCCCGTCGGAACCGTTCTGTCAAACAGCTTGTTGCAGAAGTTGGACCAGTTTCTCTCTTGTGCTCAACAGTAAAACCATCCGCTCACCATGGGCATTCAGCCCGATTTGCTCACGAATCAGATCTGTGCTCGCCAACGCTGAACCACAGGTTTCCACCACCAACACAGGCAGGGTGCTGGAGTTTCCATGCATCGACTGAATATCGAGAGCCTGTCGAACAGCTCGCTGCGCTCGATCGCTGCCAAGGCGTTCAACAAACTCCGGCCAGAGGTGGTTTACGGGGCTACAGCCGGCAAAATCAACGCGAGAATCACTCATGAACCAGGTAAAAGCGCTAAAGCATCGGCAATCATCTGGGCAGAAACTGGAATCCGTTCCAGCGGGTCTGCATTGTCGAGATAAGCATCAAAGGAGGCAAAACGTTCAACGTAGGGCTGAGCTGCATGGGCAGCACAGGCCGCGATCCAATCGCCATCCTCTGGTTTAACCAGAACATAAGCCTGGAGAACCTCCTCCAGGTCAGCGCCATCACCAATTCCCTGACCGTTCCAGATCGCTTCAAAAAACTCGGACATGCACCACAGGCATGATTCACCAGTCTAGGAAACACACCCGGAGAATTCTCGCAACAGTCGACCGATCCCAGCAAGAGCATGCGGGGGAAAGCGAGCCCAAAATATTCCCAAGACATTGCCAACAGAAGGCTCGAATCGCAACATCATGCACGCATCACAAAGATGAAGAGAACAAGCTAGAAATCAAAAGATGATGATCAAATTGTTCACTGAAACCGCTGAACTACACCCGCTGAACCACACCCGCCGAACCACCCAACCGGTGAGCCTGCATCTCCAGTCGATTTCAAAAAACAAGCTCAGTCAGTCGTTGCCACAACACTCGTGTATCCAGCGCAACGCTGGTTATCCAAATGATGAATATGTTGCCGTTCGCTGTAATACAGCTCCTGGTAGCGCAATGCATCACGATTCAATTCGTCAAACAATTGCTGAATTTTCGATTCCATATCAATCTCCGAGTCAGTTTCGTTCTTTTCTCGCTCAATCAATACAGCAATGCACCGCTCAAGGGTTTGCAAACGCTGTCCCCCCCAGGCCTCCAGCAGATGCCTGCAACGTTTCAGGCTTTTCTGCCGTTCCAGCAACGCCGTGGTACCACGCAACTGAACCAGCGGTTCCGCCAAGGAGACCCGCTGGAGTTCTCCTGGCTCGAGCAGCGGGGTGAGTCGGCCGACAAGGGCGCTGTTCTCCAGAAGCAACTGATCGGTCAAAAGACGGGGCAGATCGAGGTCCGCCAGTTCATCTCCCGCGTCATCGCCACGACTGATGCCTTCGAGCCGACCGACTCCGAGATTGGTTTCCTCCAGTTCAGTAATCGCGGCCCAGAGAAGACGATGGTGTTGAAGAGCGAAATCTTCGAGCTCCCGCCGCCGCAACTCCTGGCGAATGGCTGAGCGGTGCCTGGGACAGTGCAAGTAGAGGCGCAAAAGATCTGCCTCGCAACGTTCCCGTTGGCCAGCTTCTCCAGGCTGTTCATGGCGACTGGAGCGTCCATGCCAGCGCTGTCCTTTGACCTGCTGGCGAAGATCCTCCTCGAGCTGAAGGGCGAGTCGGGCCTGGCCACCGCTTAACCGTTCAGCAACACGCTGCAGGTAATGGGTGCGAACAGCGGACTGGGGAAGTTTCCCCAACAGGGCGACGAGATCCGTAACGGCCTGCTGAAACTGATCGGCACGGCTGAGATCACGACCTTCCAAGGTCTGCTCGATCTGCCAGTCCAACCAGAGCGGAGCCTGATCGAGAAGAGCGCGGTAGTCACCCGGTCCATGCCCCTGAAGAAATTCGTCGGGGTCCTTTCCGGAAGGGAGATGCAGGACCCGCAACTCCAGCTGCCCCTGCATGGCCAGCTGCTCCACTTCACCAATGGCGCGATTGGCAGCACGAACGCCGGCACCATCGGCATCAAAGTTGAGAACGAGCCGTTTGCCATCGCAACAACGGCACAGCTGCGTGATCTGCTGGCTGCTGAGAGCTGTGCCCAATGAGGCAACCGCGTTGGTGATGCCTGCGGCATGCAACGCGATGACATCGAAATAACCCTCCACCACCACAGCGCGGTCATCTTTTCGAATGGCGTTGGCGGCCTTGTCGAGACCGAACAGGTGCTTGCCCTTCTCAAACAGTTCGGTTTCAGGTGAATTGAGATACTTCGGCTCTGCCCCATCAAGACTGCGACCACCGAAGCCGATGACCCGTCCCTGGCGATCGTGAATCGGCACCATCACCCGATGACGAAACCGGTCGTAAAAACCGTTTCCACCCTTGCGCGGAACCACCAGACCAGCGGCTTCCAGCACCTCGGCGGACAGTCCCTCCACCTGTTGAAGATGCTTGAGCAGACCATCCCACTGGTCCGGCGCGTAGCCAAGAGAGAAGGACTCCTGGGTTGCAGGGCTCAGGCCTCGGTCTGATGTCAGGTATTGGAGAGCCTGTTGACCTGCGGGAGTTCGCAACTGGGATCGGAACCAACCGCTCGCCAGAGCCATCGCCCGTTGCAGGGTCTCGCGCCTGGACAACTGCTGACGCAGACGCTCCTGCTGTGGCCCATCGACCGTTTCAACGGGAAGCTGATATTTCCGGGCCAGCTCCAAAACCACATCACTGAAGCTCTGGCGCTGGAACTCCATCAGAAATTTGATGGAATTGCCGCCAGCACCACAGGAGAAGCAGTAATAAAACTGCTTGGCAGGCGACACCGTCATTGAGGGCTTGCTGTCGTCGTGAAACGGGCAAATCCCAACGAATTCACGCCCCTTCTTCTTGAGGACGACGTGCTCGCCCACCACGTCAACAATGTCCGCCCGCTCCTTGACGGCCTCGATCGTGCGCGGGTGCAGACGTGCATTCAGCATGAGGACATTCTGCAAAGCCGGCCCGACTGCCGCAGCGGTTGGCGGGGGATCAAGCTCCTCAGCCAACGCTCAGGGAATCACCAGTGAATCCACCCGTCGCTGCCCGTCCCAGCGACAACAGTGCTGAAAGAGGCAGTCAGCGTGATGGTGCAAAGCCAGATCAGATTTCTGAAGGCGATTGTGGTGACGTCTTTGGCCGGACTGATGGTCAGTCTTGTGACAAGCGTGGATCAATCCAGCAATCGACGACCAGCGACCCAGCAATTTCCACAAACGATTTCAGCCCATGACACCTACCGCGTGACCTATACACCAGCAGATTTCCTCTGAAACGCCGAAGACATT
>CAZJLQ010000108.1:0-1870 GCA_964546675.1 uncultured Synechococcus sp. | reverse complement strand
CACCTACCGCGTGACCTATACACCAGCAGATTTCCTCTGAAACGCCGAAGACATTCAGGCAGCACACATTGAAAAAGCAACGATCCAGATGAAAGATCAACCTGTTGCTCGGATGACAAGCAAAGGCAAGAACAAACCCCGGCGAGGTACCACAAAGACTTGAGGTCCAATGTTTCTTCGTCGGAGAAGCACCGCTGATCCGAACGACCTGGACTCTGACTAGGGATCACTCAAGCCAAATCAACGAATACACAAGCTGACGGACCAAGCTTCAGACTGCTTCTCTCAATCGGGTTCAATCTGAATTGGCGCAGGGTGTGGACTGGTCGACCTGGAAAAACAATCTGGCTCTAGGCATGCCCTGCGTGCTGAGTTCGCTCGCCTTCAGTCTGATGACGATCTGCGTCAAACAGCTGGGTGATCGTCTGCCAGTCGCCGAAATCGTCTTCTTCCGGGCGCTGATCAGCATCGTGCTCACGCTGATTGGCCTCCGGGTTGCCAAGGTCTCGCCATGGGGCCAAAACCACGGACTCCTGATGTTGCGAGGCCTGTGCGGAAGCATTGCACTGCTGTGTTTTTTTGAAGCAATCGCGAACCTGCCTCTGGCATCGGCGACGGTGCTGCAATACACCTATCCAACATTCACAGCGCTGGCTGCCTGGCTGATGCTGGGAGAAAAGCTGCGAAAACGAATCATGCTTGCGGTCCTGATCGGCTGGATTGGGATCACACTCGTGGTGCGTCCAGGCTGGCTCGATGCAGGAGTTGGGGCTCTGCCGCTCACAGCCGTGATGATGGGGTTGGGGGGTGCACTGTTCACGGCACTGGCTTACGTCTGCGTTCGACGTTTGTCGGCCGATGAACATCCGTTGGTGATCATCTTCTACTTCCCTCTACTTTCGGTTCCGATCACATTGCCAACCATGCTGCAGAAGGGGCTATGGCCCCAAGGAATGGAATGGCTGTGGTTAATCGGAATTGGATTGTTAACGCAACTGGGGCAGATCTGGGTGACGCAGGCCTTGAGCGGCTTACCAGCCGCCAGAGCAACATCAATCAATTATGTGCAAGTGGTTTTTGCTGCAATCTGGGGCTGGTTGTTTTTTTCAGAACAATTGAACGTATGGATTATCACTGGAGCAGCATTGGTTCTGTTCGCCACATTGATCAGTTTGTCGGCACGGATTGAGAACCAAGCCATCGGCAAAATCGGGGCAACGTAAACCCCTGGAAGCAAAGATTGACAATCACAACAATAAAAACCAGCGTTTGAATGTAATCCTGTAGGTTCAACAACTCAACACCGGCCAGTCCCGTCACAGAGGGCAATTCTCGGACCAGTTCATACGTTAAGGCCAGGGGCACAGCTCCCCTGAGCCCACACCAACAGATCAACGCGACATTCTGGTTGGACAAGGGAGAGAGACGCCGAAACGCAAGGACACTCAGAGGGCGAACAACAATCATTAATCCGAGGGCAATACATACGCCCGGCACGGCGTATGTCAGAACATTTGAAGGGTCAAAAAGGAGCCCAAACAAGAGGAAGATTATCAATTCCATCATCGAACTGAATGATTCCAAACTGTCTTCCAGTAATTCGTGGGTAATATGAGGATTATCATAAATATTATTCGACAAAAACAAGCCTGTAACAAAACAGGCAACGTATCCTGAACCACCAATCAATGTTGTAAATCCAAAGGACGCCATCGCAATTGAAAGGCCAAGCACCAGCACCTGATCACGACTGGTCAACACACTTTTCAAAATATATTGAGAGAGATAGGAGAGGATGAGTCCGCAGAGAATACCGCTACCCACATTTCTCAGAAAAACCTGAATTTCCATGGCTACGGGCACAAGCCTA
>CAZJLQ010000107.1:0-5431 GCA_964546675.1 uncultured Synechococcus sp. | reverse complement strand
CACATCGAAGACTCCATCCCTTTCGCGAACGATGGCTGCTGCAGACTCGTCACAACTTGTTTCGAGGGCAAGCACCGATGCCATCTTGGTGAGGGGCCTCCCCTACTGTCCCAACTGTGGACATCCTGCCCTCCCGGGGCACCTATCAACAGGAATTGATCCGATGCGTCGTCTTTTCGCCGTTGTGCTTTCGGCCCTCCTGGTGTTCGGCTTCGCCCCCGTCGCAAAGGCGGATGTGGCCGGCCTAACCCCCTGTTCTGAAAGTGCGCGATTCCAGCAGCGTGCCTCCGCTGCCGCCACTCCGCAGGCCAAGGCCCGTTTTGAGATGTACAGCAAAGCGTCCTGCGGAGACGATGGCCTGCCTCACCTGATCGTTGATGGCCGCTGGAGCCACGCAGGCGATTTCGTTCTCCCCGGAATCATGTTCCTGTACATCAACGGTTGCATTGGCTGGGCTGGTCGTGAGTACCTGAAAGCAACCCGCGGCAAGAACGCCGCGATGAATGAAATTCAGATTGATACGTCGATTGCTCTGAAAAGCCTGATGGCTTCCGCAACATGGCCCGTTGCTGCCTTTGGTGAATTCACCAGCGGACAACTGGTTGAGAGCGATAACAAAGTCACCGTCTCTCCTCGCTGACGTTTACCTGTTTAAGACCGCTCCACGCATAACCCAACCATGAAAAAGTTCCTCACCACAGCGCCTGTTGTTGCAGCCATCTGGTTCACCGTCACGGCAGGCATCATGATCGAATGGAATCGCTTCTTCCCGGATCTACTGTTCCACCCCCTTAGCTGAATCTCAAACTTCAATATTTGCAATTCTGGAAAGCCCCAATTGGGGCTTTTTTTATGTCTTATTGAGCGTTGGTGAATCCCATCAACTGCTCCAATGAACACAAGGCTTGGTCGAGAACGTCATTAACGACTACCGCATCGAACTCACCTTGAGCGCTCAGTTCCTGTTCCGCTGTTCTCAAACGTTTCTGAATCGCCTCTTCTGATTCCGTTCCTCGTCCACGGATTCGCTGTTCCAACTCTTCAAAGCTGGGTGGTGCGAGAAAAATCTGAAATGCCTCGGGCAGGCTTCGGCGAACTTGACGTGCACCCTCCAGTTCAATCTCCAGCAACACCGGCGAGCCATCACGTAACCGATCGCTGACGGGGTCACGGGGTGTGCCGTAGCAATGTCCCGCAAATTCAGCCCACTCGAGCAAACCACCAGCATTAACGAGAGTGGCGAAAGCCTCCTTGCTTTTGAAGAAATAGCTTTGCCCCTCCACCTCACCGGCCCGAGGGGCTCGTGTGGTCGCCGAAACAGACAGCCAAATTTCAGGATGGCGATCCAGCATCATGTTCACGAGGGTTCCCTTGCCGACACCACTGGGACCCGTGATGACGGTGAGACGGCCTTTGCTGCCGGTCATCGCTGCTTGTCGCTGGCCCAGCAGAGTAGGAAGGCCCATGAACATCAAGTGACGACCACGGCAAGCCTTCAGCTGATGGATCTCACCACCCTGCGGGCGGTGCTGCACGACCTGCGGCAGGGCGCGCTGCCGAGTCGGTTCGAGAAGGCGCAACAGCCAGACCCACAAACCCTGCAGATGGGACTGCGGACCCTTCGAGGAATGGTTTGGTTGGAACTCAGCTGGCAGGCCGATGCTCCAAGGCTCGTGCAGGTCAAGCCACCAGAACGGCAGGGATCAGGAAGCACCCTCGCCCAGCAGTTGCAGCACAGCCTGAGGCAGTTGGCCCTGGTCGAGCTTCATCAGGCTGGCTTTGAGCGTGTTGTGGAGTTCCGGTTCGCAGCGCGGCCTGGCGAAGTCGTCCAGCGCACACTCGTTCTGGAGCTCATGGGTCGGCACAGCAACATGCTGCTGCTGGATGCCCAGCGTCAGATCATTGCCCTTGGCCGTCAGGTCAGAGATCACCAGTCCCGTGTTCGGCCCATCGGGACTGGTGACCTCTACACGCCACCCCCGTCTCTGCAGGGCCAACCGCCGGAGCGGCACGAGAGCTATGAGCGTTGGCGGGAGCGACTCACGCTTCTTCCCCTCTCTTTGAAAAAGGCACTTCAGCAGACCTATCAGGGGATCAGCCCACCGCTGGTCCGGCAACTGGCCGGGTCCAATCTGCACAGGCCTGTTCAGGAACTCGATCGACCAACCTGGGAAGGCCTTCACCAGCGCTGGATGCTCTGGCTGAACTGTCTGAATGGTGAGCGTTTCAGCCTGCAATTCCTCAACCAGACCGAATATCAGGTCTGGGGAGACAACCCATCTGACAGCAATCAGCTCGCACTTCAACTGGGTGACTGGTACCAAAAATGCCTGAATCAGCGCGCCCTTGATCGCCTCACCGGCGACGTGAGGCAGCGGCTGAGTCGCTGGCGCGAAAAGGAAACGCAGTGTCTAGATGAGCAGGAGATGCGCCTGTCCTCAACCAGCAACTGCCATGAACTCCAGCGTGAGGCCGATGCACTCCTGTGTCTGCAGAATCCAGAACGTGAGCAGATTGACCGGGCCCAGAAGCTGTATCAGAAGGCCCGCAAGATGCGTCGCTCCGTTGCTGTGCTTCAGGAACGGATTCAACATCACAAACAACGGCTCACATTGATCGAAGGGAGTGAATCCTTCATCGATGACCTGTACGGAGCAGGGTGGGAAAACGCCGCGGCAAGAATCAACGCTCTGCAGGACCTGCGCAACGAGTGTGGCGATCTCCTCAGTCCAACGGCGGGACGGCGAGAGCGAAAACGGAAGGAGGCATCAACGGGCCAACCCCAACCCCTGGAGCTGATCAGTCCTGGAGGGCTACGACTGCAGGTGGGTCGCAATCATCGTCAGAACGACTGGATCAGCCTGCGCCAGGCCTGCAGTGGGGACCTCTGGTTCCACGCTCAGGAGTGCCCCGGAAGCCATGTCGTGCTTAAAGCGTCAAGCGGGTTGGCGGAGGATGCAGACCTCCAGATTGCGACCGACCTCGCTGCACACTTCAGCAGAGCCAAGGGCAACATCCGAGTTCCTGTGGTGATGGTGCCCACTGACCAACTCCAACGCATCGCCGGAGCAGGCCCTGGAACCGTGCGGCATCGCGGTGGGGAAATCCGCTGGGGCGAACCAGACCGTGCCAAAGCACAGCTTGCATCTGGAAGGCTCCTAGCCTGATCCGCATGGGACTTCACGCCCGACCGTCGCCCATGTTTCGTTTCCGCGTCCTTCTCCCGTGTCCGATCAGCCTGACGGTCCAGCCCTGAAGCCGCCTCCACCGATCCGGATCGGTCGCCCCCCGGGGGACCCTGAGCTTCCAAATGAAGTGGAGATGCCTCTGGTTGACCACCTTGAGGAACTGCGGCAACGCGTTCTGCGCAGTCTTCTGGCGGTGGTTATCGGGGCCGGGTTCAGTCTTGTGGCGGTGAAACCCCTTGTACGGATGCTGGAGGCCCCTGCCCAGGGCATTCATTTTTTGCAACTGGCCCCAGGCGAATTCCTCTTCGTTTCCTTCAAGGTTGCCGGCTACACCGGTTTGACCCTTGCCCTCCCATACGTTCTTTTTCAAGTCCTGGCCTTCGTTCTACCCGGACTCACCCTGCGTGAGCGCCGGCTGATTGCCCCAGCAGTCGCCGGATCAGCGGTGCTGTTCCTTGCAGGATTGGTGTTCGCATGGTGGGCTCTGATTCCAGCCGCGCTCCGTTTTCTGGTGAGTTACGGGGCCGATGTGGTGGAACCGTTGTGGTCCATCGAGCGCTATCTGGATTTTGTTCTGCTGCTGATGCTTGCCACGGGCCTTGCCTTTCAACTGCCCGTCCTGCAACTGCTGTTGGGGGTGCTTGGCCTGGTGCGATGGCGAACCATGCTCGGAGCCTGGCGCTGGGTTGTCCTGGGTTCTGCTCTGGCAGGTGCGGTGCTGACCCCATCAACGGATCCAATCACCATGCTCTTGTTGGCAGGTGCGATCACAGCACTCTTCCTGGTTGGTGTTGCCCTAGTCGCCCTGGCGGAAAGCCTCAAACCAGGAACTCCCTGAGCAGGCCTTCAGCCTCTGGCCCCTGAACTTCAAGATGAAGACTGAGGGCCTTACCCAACCTCGGCTTATCCCGGGTTGTAGACAGCCAATTGCGCACATCTCCGGCCAAACCAAGACGATTTACAACATCAAGAACCTCTGCCAAGTGCACCCGATACTCCTCGGCGTTCATCGGGAAGGACTGTTGCTCGAGATAAGCCCACATCACCTGCAAGTAGAGACGCCTCCTTCGAACCACAAGCTGGAGGTCGTAAGTCGCGTGCCAGCGTTCTCTTAGGCAATTGATCACCTCATCCACCGCGAGGGGGGCAGCGATCGGTTCAGGTGGGATTTCAAGCACAGATTCAGCGGAGCCGGAGCAGCAAAAGGCCAGTCGTTGCAAAGCGTGACAGGCACTTAAGCGTCCATAATGGCTGCCATTGCGTGCTGGATGAACGTCGGCCATGACCCAACTTTCCTCGAGCGATGTGCCCGGAATGGGTCGTCGGCAGTTCATGAATCTGCTGACCTTCGGTTCGGTGACCGGTGTTGCCCTCGGAGCCCTCTATCCAGTTGTCAATTACTTCATCCCCCCTCGCGCCGCCGGAAGCGGTGGAGGGACCAGTGCCAAGGATGAACTGGGAAATCCCGTTACGGCGAGTGGCTGGTTATCGAGCCATCCGGAGGGAGATCGCAGCCTGGTGCAGGGACTGAAAGGTGACCCCACCTACCTGATTGTTGAGGGCGAAGACGCCATCGGCAGCTACGGAATCAACGCCATCTGCACCCACCTCGGCTGCGTTGTGCCTTGGAACAGCGGCGCCAACAAATTCATGTGCCCTTGCCATGGCAGCCAGTACGACGCCACCGGCAAGGTCGTGCGTGGCCCTGCACCGCTGTCTCTGGCTCTGGCGAACGTGAACGTTGAGGATGACAACGTCTTTGTCAGCCAGTGGACCGAAACCGATTTCCGCACGGGCGACAAGCCCTGGTGGGCCTGACCGACTGTCTCATCGCTCACCCCATTCACCACTCCGTTCCATGCGTCGCCATCTTTCTCTCCTCATCGGATCGCTGGTTCTCGGCCTTGCCGTCCTGATCGCTCCATCCGCGAGCTGGGCCTATCCGTTCTGGGCTCAGCAGAACTACGACAGCCCTCGTGAAGCGACCGGCAAAATTGTTTGCGCCAACTGCCACCTGGCCCAGAAACTGACCCAGGCTGAAGTGCCCCAGGCCGTCCTACCGGACAGCGTGTTCAAGGCCAGCGTCAAGGTCCCTTACCAGAAAGATCTGCAGGAAATCGGAGCCGATGGCAGCGAAGTTCCCCTTCAGGTGGGAGCGGTCGTGATGCTTCCTGACGGTTTCACCCTTGCACCGCAGGATCGCTGGACCGATGAGATCAAGGAGGAAACCGAAGGCGTTTTCT
>CAZJLQ010000106.1:0-5449 GCA_964546675.1 uncultured Synechococcus sp. | reverse complement strand
GCACATGCACCACCTGCACCAGCCAGATCAGGGCCACCACCTGCATAAGTTGCACTGCAAACCAGAGCAGCAGGTAGAGGCCAAGCACTTTCGTGAAGCGCGGGTTGGCCATCACGCGCTTCAGTTGCTGTTGGGGTGGTTCGGCGTTCACGGTTGGGCGCTGGGCCCGTTTGGCGAAGGGGGCGAGGCCCCAGCAGCAGAGCAGGGTGGCGGCGGCGGCGACCGTGCCTGTGATCTGACCCATCAGGGTGTAGCCACCTCCGCCCTCCCTCAGCACCACAACCGCGACGGATAAACCGATTGTTCCGGCCAGGATCGAGCCTGTGAAGCGGGCGGCATTGAGCCGGGTCCGAATCGCTGTGTCCGGCGTCAGCTCAGTGGCGAGGGCCGCGTAGGGCAGGTTGACGCTGGTGTAGGCGGTCATCAGCAGGATGGCCATCACGGCGTAGTAGGCCGTTCGCTGCCCAACATCACCCGGGGGGACCCACCACATCGCCGCGAGGCTGATGCCCAGTGGCAGAGCCGCGGTGAGGATCCAGGGCAGGCGTGGCCCCCAGCGGCTCTCGGTGTGATCACTCAGCCAGCCGATCAGCGGATCGTTGAGGGCATCCCACACCTTGATCACGGTCAGGAGGGAGCCTGCAATGAAGGCAGGCAGCCCGGCATCGCAGGTGAAAAAGGGAAACAGGTAGAAGCCGAGCTGAGTGGCTGCCAGTCCAGTGCCGGCATCGCCGAGCCCGTAGGCAAGCATCAGCCTTCGCCGGGATCCACCTCTGGGTGCGTCAGACGATGTCAAGCGGTCGCGTGGTGCAGGCGGACAGTCATAATGAACGGGTACTGACGCGCGTTCCACCCCATCTCAGCGGGTGGTGCATGTGTACCAGTGCGGGCGTTGTGTAATGGTAAGACCTCAGCCTTCCAAGCTGATGACGCGGGTTCGATTCCCGCCGCCCGCTTCCCTCAGAGCTTCAGGCCGTTCGCTGCCTCGCGGGCGATCAGGAGCACGAAACTGCGGCTTTCCAGCGGGATCTCCACGCCCGTGTAGGGGACCGGTTCCTCAGGAAGGTCCATCGGACTGGGCAGCGAGGTGTCGATCACGCGCATCCACGGGGATGCCGGTACCGGCAATTCAAATTTCAGGCTGTCTTTGTAAGCGTTGAATCCCATCCACAGCAATGCGCCCCTGCTCCCCATGTGCAGGCTCGTCGCCAGGGTTCTGGACCATTCGGCCCAATCTGGTTTGCTCAGTGAAACGCCGTGCCACTGGCGCCACACATCCCCATGATCGTGGGGTTGTTTGCTGGCTGTTTCACGCGGTGGCACCAGCGGATTGAACAGTTGGGGCAGCGCATTGCGCAGGCTGAGTAGCCGGCGCATGAACACCAGCAGATCCTGGTCGCACTGGTCTGGATTCCAGGGCATCCAGCTGATCGGGCTGTCCTGACACCAACTGTTGTTGTTTCCTCCCTGGCTCCGGCCGATTTCATCGCCCATCGAAAGCATCGGCACACCGCGGGCCAGCAACAGGGTGCTCAGAAGATTGCGCTGTTGCCGCTGGCGCAAGGCGATGACTGCCGCATTGGTCGTCGGCCCCTCCACACCGTGGTTCCAGCTGTTGTTGTGGTTCTCCCCGTCACGGTTGTCCTCGCCGTTGGCGAGGTTGTGTTTGCGGTTGTAGCTCACCAGATCCGCCAGGGTGAAGCCGTCGTGGGCGGTGATCAGATTCACCGAGCGGCCCAGAGCCACAGGCTTTTTGTTGTAGAGATCCGGACTGCCCTTGAAGCGTTGGGCCAGGGTCCAGGTGGTGTGGTCGTCTCCCTTCCAGAAGCGCCGCACTCCATCGCGGAAATGACCGTTCCAGGTGCCGATTCGCCGAGCTGGAAAATCCTCGAGCCGATACAGCCCGCCGCAGTCCCATGGTTCGCTCACCAGTTTCAGGTCGCTCAGCAGCGGATCGGATTCGATCGCCTCGAACAGGGGGGGCTTGTCCAGTGGTTTGAGCCCGTCACCCCTGCTGAGGGCGATGCCCAGGTCGAATCGAAAGCCATCCACCCCCAGCTCCAGCGCCCAGCAGCGCATCGATTCCAGGATCAGCTGCATGCTGATCGGCTGGTTGGCGGCGATGGAGTTGCCGCATCCGCTCACATCGAGATAGTCGCCGTCCTCGTTCTGGTGGTAGTAGGTGAGGTCGGCAAAACCTCGCCAGCTGAGAATCGGGCCGAGGCGATTCCCCTCGGTGGTGTGGTTGTAGACAACATCCAGCAGCACTTCGATGCCGGCGTCATGGCAGGCCGCCACGAGTTGCCGCATCTCGTGCCGGGCCTGGTGCGGATCTGTGTTTGAGGCAAAACCCTGGTGGGGCGTGAACCAGCTCAGCGGGCTGTAACCCCAGATGTTGTCGCGCCCTGGTGGAGCATCCGCTGGATCAAAGGCGAACACAGGCAGGAGCTCGATGGCGGTGATGCCGAGATCCTTGAGATAGGGCAGTTTCTCGATCAAACCCAGATAGGTTCCCCGCCGTTCTGACGCCACGCCTGAATCAGCACGGCTGGTGTAGTTGCCGACGTGCAGCTCGTAGATCACCGTGCGCTGCCAGCTGTTGCGCGGGCGTGGGTGCGCGGCGAAATCGAAGGGGTCGCGCTCGGTCACCACGGCTTTCAGGCAGGCGTGGGCATTGGTGCAGGGCCCCGTCGCCAGCATCCGGTCGTAAACCTCCCAGCCGCTGATGGCCCGTGCGGCCGGATCAAGCAGCACCTTGGAGGGCCGGAAGCCATGGGCTCCAGGCGCGAGTGGGCCAAAGGCTCGATAGCCGTAGCAGCAGCCGATGCCGAGCCCCTCCACTTCGATGTGCCAGTAATCACCGGACCGGTGCTTGCGGCGGTCCAGCTCGATCACCCGCGCAGGGCTTTTGCTCTCGCTGTCTTCGAAGAGCAACAGCTCCATTCGATCCGCTGCAGGGGCGGCGACGGAAAAATTGACTCCCTTGTCGGTCAGGCTGCTGCCTAAGGGCCAGGGCGTTCCTGGAAACGTGCTGCTCACAGCTCAGGGACCTGGCAACTTCAAACTAGTGGTTTGGACCGGTCTGCAACGTTGTGACAATGACCACAGGCCTGGAGGCCGGTCGGCCTCCACAGCAGCTGCGCCCTGATCTCTGGATCTTTCCCCCGAATCGGGATTGTCAGGGGGGTAGCTCCTGGTGGTTGGAGTGCGGCGATGAGCCGGTGCTGGTCGACTGTCCTCCTTTGACTGAGGCGACTCTCACGGCGCTTGAGCAGTTGGCCGCTGGACGCCGAGCGCGCATCCTTCTCACCAGCCGTGAGGGCCATGGGCGTCTGCGCCGGATTCAGTCGGCCTTTGGTTGGCCTGTGTTGGTTCAGGAACAGGAGGCCTATTTGCTGCCTGGCATTCAACCCCTCGAAACCTTCGGTACCGAACATCGCACCAGTGGTGGGCTTCAGCTGCTCTGGACACCGGGTCCGACGCCGGGCAGCTGTGTGATCCATGCACCCGCCCCCACCAACCTGCTGTTCTGCGGGCGTTTGCTGACGCCGTTGGCCCCAGGCCGCCTCGGTCCGTTGCGTCATGGCCGCACATTTCACTGGCCCCGTCAGTTGCGAAGCTTGGATCGTCTGCGGGAGTGGCTCCTTCCAGAAGCCAGGCCAGAACTGGCTTCTGGGGCTGCTCTGGGGGCGCTTCGCGGAGAGCGTCTTGTGCCCTTTAACGGTTGGGAGTAGCCCTCTGAATCGAGCTAAAGCATTGCGGCACAGGACTTGTCGCTTGCAGGGCCACCATGACGTCCATACGATTAGCGGGCCTAGGGAAGGCAGCGGCGGTCATTACGCCGTTTCAAGCGCCGTCTCCGCCTCAACTCTCCCCTCGAAATGAACAAAGCTGATCTGGTGAATCTGGTTGCCGCTCGCACGGAGCTCACCAAAACCGATGTCTCCCTCGTGGTGGATGCCGCGATCGAAACAATCATCGACTCCGTCGTGGAGGGAAAGAAGGTGTCGATTCTCGGTTTCGGTTCCTTTGAGCCCCGCGAACGTTCCGCTCGCCAGGGACTCAACCCGAAAACCGGCGAGAAAATTGCGATCCCGGCCAAGCGTGTTCCCGCCTTCACTGCCGGCAAAATGTTCAAAGACCGGGTTCAGGGCTGATTCAAGCCTGTGATTGGGCTTCAGCGGGCGGTCATCTGACCGTCCTTTTTTAATGCCGTCCTCCTTGCCAGGGCTTCCGGACCATCTCATCGACCCTCTGCAGGACGGCCTCCTGCTGCGTCGAGAGGGATACCGCGGACGTTTTGCTCCGTCTCCCACGGGTGATCTTCATCTTGGAAACCTGAGTACAGCCCTTGCGTCGTGGCTTGAAGCCCGTTGCAGGGGCGGCCTGTGGATGGTGAGGATCGATGATCTCGACACCCCCCGCAACCGAAGCGGGGCTATCGAATCCATTCAGCACGACCTGCACTGGCTGGGATTGCACTGGGATGGACCCGTGATTCTTCAGAGCCAGCGCAGGGGGCTGTACCACTCCTGGTTGTCATGGTTGCGCCGCACCAATGCTCTGTTTGCCTGCCGTTGTTCCAGGCGGATGCTTGCCGGCTCAAGAACCTATCCAGGCACGTGCCGCGATCGTCAGCTCAGTTGGGGCTGGTGGGAGGGGCGACTGCCGAGTTGGCGCCTGAGGGTGGCTGCTGATGACCCCCATCAGAGCGGTGACGTCGTGCTCCGGCGTGCGGACGGGTTTGTGGCGTATCAGTTGGCCACGGTGATCGATGAGCTGCACCTCGGCATCAGCGACGTTGTCCGTGGGGATGACCTGCGCGAGGCGCTTCCTGCTCAACTGAGTGTGTTCGATGCGCTGGGCTCTCCACCTCCCCGCTTTCGGCATGTGCCGCTGATCCGTGATGCAGCGGGGCGCAAGTTGTCGAAACGTGAAGCGAGCGAAGGCCTGGCCCCCTTGCGGCATGCCGGTTTGGACGCCGCAGCGGTGATTGGACGACTGGCGGCGGGGCTCAACCTTGTTGAGCGAGAAACACGCATTTCGGCCAACGAGCTCCGGCAGCACTTGACGCAGAAAGGCCTCTGTGCATTCGATTCTTAAGGAAGCTTTCGGGATCGTCTGGCTCGATTCCGCCCACACTGGCTCAAGACGACCATCCCAGTGTGATGTGCACTTGCACAACCTGTGGAGGCAGCGGAATCCAGCGGGTTTCCGGGCAACGCTTCCGTACCTGCATTTCCTGTCTTGGAACAGGAGAGATCGCGGCAGACATGCCGTCCGCAGGCCTTAAAACCCTGTCACCGACAGTTTCCAGCTACAAAAAGCTCAGCTGCGTCACCTCTCCTCGCGCTTGATCGCGATCAACCCAGTGGTGCTTTCTGTTTGTTCTGAAGGACGAAGAACGTGGCTGTCGCCACAACGGCGAGCAACGGCACAGCGGTGAACA
>CAZJLQ010000105.1:0-5578 GCA_964546675.1 uncultured Synechococcus sp. | reverse complement strand
CCACTGCTGCTCTGAACAGCTCCCCATAGCGCGGATCGGCCTGATCCCCTGGTGCAAAGTCCGTCACATCAGGTCTGCTCAGGCAGGGAACAAGAACAGCGCGTGCATCAGGCAAGACATCCATCAGTTCTTCCAGATGCTTCTGCCCCCGTTCGGTGACCGTGTCTGGAAAAAGCGCTGTTGAGCCGTCCGTCCAGGTGGTGTTCTTCACTTCCAGGTAAATCAAACGTTGGTCGGGGTTGTCGGCCCCAGGTGTCAGCAGCAGGTCGATCCGACTGCGTTTGTTCTTGCCGTAAGTCACCTCGGGCCGGATCGAGCCGATCGATCCGAGTTGATCGCTGAGATGACCGGCTTCAATCAGCGCTCGAATCAGACGGTTGGGAAGTGCGGTGTTGATCCCGACCCAACAAGGGGTCCCATCGGCACCGGGCACCTCGGCTTGTTCCCAGGTCCAGGCCAGTTTGCGCTTGGGAGATGGCGCATGCCTCAGGCGGACCCGTTGGCCAGGAATCAGCACGCCAGACATCGGCCCTGTGTTGGCGCAGTGGGCCGTGACCGTTGTGCCATCACTCAGTTGTACGTCTGCCAGAAAGCGCTTGTAGCGCTTGATCAGCACGCCTTCCTCCAAGGGCGCAAACGTCAAAATCGCTGGTCCGGTCATGGCTCTAGCCGCGTTGTCGCCATGGTGAACGCGGCCGCCCCCACAATGCGCAAATTCAGAGCGAGGTTGGATGGCGCGATCACTCAAGGGCATTGCCCTGATCGTCACGTTCGGCACCCTCCTGAGCAAATTCGGCGGTTTGGTGCGACAGCTGGTGATTGCTGCCGCCTTCGGTGTCGGTGCGGCTTATGACGCTTACAACTACGCCTACGTGTTGCCCGGTTTTCTGCTGATCCTCCTGGGCGGCATCAATGGGCCGTTCCATAGCGCCATGGTGAGTGTGCTCAGCCGGCGCCCCCGCGCTGAGGGTGCGCACGTTCTTGCCGCACTGAACACGAGCGTCAGCGCCTTGTTGATCGGGGTCACTCTGATTCTTGTGTTGGCAGCGGATCCCCTGATCACACTGGTGGGCCCTGGCCTCAACGCCGAACTGCATCGCATTGCCGTTGTGCAATTGCAGGTGATGGCTCCCATGGCTCTGCTGGCCGGGTTGATCGGCCTTGGCTTCGGCTCCCTTAACGCAGCGGATGAATTTTGGATTCCCGCCGTTTCGCCTCTGATGTCAAGCCTTGCCTTGATCGTTGGGGTTCTGGGGTTGTGGTGGCAGCTTGGCGATTCGATCGCTGAGCCCGGCAAAGCCTTGCTTGGTGGTGTTGTTCTCGCTGCCGCCACGCTGGCGGGTGCGTTGTTGCAGTGGTTGATCCAATTGCCGGCTCTGATTCGTCAGAAGTTGGCCCGGTTCCAGCTCGTTTGGGATTGGAACCATCCCGGTGTTCGCGAGGTGTGGCGGGTGATGGGTCCAGCGACCCTGTCATCGGGAATGCTTCAGATCAATGTCTTCACAGACCTCTTCTTTGCATCCGGGATCATTGGCGCCGCAGCGGGTCTTGGCTACGCCAACCTCCTGGTCCAAACGCCGCTGGGTTTGATCTCCAACGCTCTGCTGGTGCCGTTGCTTCCCACCTTCTCGCGCCTCGTAGCACCAGACCAGCGGGATGAGCTGGTGGCGCGGATCCGTCAGGGCCTGATGCTCTCAACGGCGGCGATGGTTCCCCTCGGTGCCCTGTTCATCGCCCTTGGCGCTCCCATCGTGGCTTTGGTCTATGAGCGCGGTGCGTTTGATTCCGCAGCGGCTCGCCTGGTCACTGGCTTGTTAATGGCCTACGGCCTTGGCATGCCTGCCTATCTCGCCAGAGATGTGCTGGTACGGGTCTTCTACGCCATGGGAGATGGAACCACGCCTTTTCGCCTGTCCGTGGCCGGGATCGGGCTCAATGTCGTTTTTGATTGGCTGCTGGTGGGTGGTCCCACGCCCTGGGGGAACCAACTGCCCTTCAGCTTCGGCGCCCCAGGGCTTGTTCTGGCCACAGTGGGAATCAACGTGATCACCTGTGCTGCGTTATTGGTGCAGCTCAAAAAACGGTTGCCCAGTTTGCCGCTGGCGCAATGGGCTGCTGATGGGTTGCGGCTTTGCGTCGCAGGCGTGACAGGAGCCTGCCTGGCTTGGGGGCTGTCCGTAGTTGTCCGTTGGTCTGATGACCTGATCGGCCTGAGCCTTCAAGTTGCGCTCTGTGGTTGCGTCGGTCTCGGATTGTTCGCCTGGTGCGGCACGGCCCTTGGTGTTCCTGAGGTTCAGGATCTTGTCCGAACTGTTCGCCAGAAATTCAGGACTCGCTGATCCGCACGTCCCGCTCCTCCCTCACCTGAATCGGAAGTTCGAGTTGTTGCCGGCCAATCAGTTGCGGCCCCTGAACCGAAAGAATCCTCGCCTCGATGCCGTAATTCCGAAAGGCTTCCTCAAGTTCCTGGATCAGGGCTTTCTCAACTTGAGCTTCCGGGTCGACAACAGTGCCGATCAGGCGTTCGCCAAGGGGGCCGATCCGTTGACGGACCACCTCGCGGGGATTGCTGAGTTCAATGATCACCACCTCGCCGGCCCCATCGAGATTGCAACCTTATCGGCAGTAAGGCTCCAGGATCTCCTCAAGTTCACGAAGCTGTGCAGGCGGCAACAGCCTCGATATGGGCAGTTGGCTGGCGCCTCCTGCCAGCGACACCTTGACGGCCTCGATCGATTGGCGTGCAGCGACCTCTGCTCCCTGGTCGATTCTGGCGCTGCACTCGATGGCGAGCGGTTGGGCAAGTTCGGCATCACCGAGGTAAAGGTGCCAGCCGCTGATTTGCACAAAAAGCCTGTCGGCCAGTGACGCCTGCAAGTCCTGAAGGTCGGAGGCGGAGAGCGACATCAAAGCTTGGATAACGGAACCATGCTGCCTCAGCTCTCGTCGTCTGCGTCGCTTCTCTGGGGACGTTTGATCACGACAATTGAGAGATGGATCAACAGGGCGGACAACCAGACACCGGTGAACCATGGCAAGCCCTGCCAGGGGTGGCGCATCTCCTGTACGAACCAGACACCGCTGTTGACCGCAGCAAACACCCCGGCATGCAGGCACAGATTCACAATCCGCTCGAAATGCCGGTAAGTGGGATCGTCGGGATTGGCAGGCCCGTACCAGCGGATTGGCATCAGCTCATGGTCGAAGTGCTCTGATCCTGGCTGGCGCAGGCGTGAGTTGACGATGGGACCCTCGATGGGGTCTCATGGACTCACCCAAGCGCTTGTAGCTCAGCGGATTAGAGCATCTGACTACGGATCAGAGGGTCGGGAGTTCGAATCTCTCCAGGCGCGCTTTCCAACTGCCTTTCGGGCAGTTTTTTTTTGCTCTGACATTTGAGTTTGTTGATCTTGTCCTTGTCAGGACCAGCTGTCACGGCACTGAGCTGTTTCTTACGATCGAGTGAAGTGAAGTTGGGTTTCTGTCATGGGCGTGGAGCAAGGAAGGGCAATATTGGCGCCCCTCGATGTTGCCGATCCGGCCGTGGCAGAGCTGATCGGGGCTGAGCGTCAACGCCAGGAGTCCCACCTTGAGTTGATTGCAAGTGAAAATTTTGCGTCTCAGGCGGTGATGGCGGCCCAAGGGTCCGTCCTGACCAATAAATACGCCGAGGGCTTACCCCACAAGCGCTACTACGGCGGCTGTGAGCACGTTGATGCGATCGAGGAGTTGGCGATCGAACGGGCGAAGCAGTTGTTTGGTGCCGCGTGGGCCAATGTTCAGCCCCACAGTGGTGCTCAAGCCAACTTCGCTGTCTTTTTGGCGTTGCTGCAACCCGGCGACACGATCATGGGCCTGGATCTCTCCCATGGTGGTCATCTCACCCATGGGTCACCGGTCAACGTCAGCGGCAAGTGGTTCAACGTTGTCCAGTACGGCGTCGATCGGGACACCCAGCGGCTGGACATGGAGGCCATCCGCCAGCTTGCGCTTGAGCACAAACCCAAGCTGATCGTCTGCGGTTACTCGGCTTACCCACGAACCATCGACTTCGCGGCATTCCGCGCCATCGCTGATGAGGTGGGTGCCTATCTGCTCGCCGATATGGCTCATATCGCGGGGCTTGTCGCTGCTGGGGTGCACCCAAGCCCAGTCCCACACTGCGATGTTGTGACCACCACAACCCACAAGACTCTGCGTGGACCCCGCGGTGGTCTGATCCTTTGCCGCGATGCGGACTTCGCCAAAAAGTTCGACAAGGCTGTTTTCCCTGGAACCCAGGGCGGTCCACTGGAGCACGTGATCGCTGCCAAGGCCGTTGCGTTTGGAGAGGCTCTGCAGCCTTCCTTCAAGGATTACAGCCGTCAGGTGGTGGCCAATGCCGCCGCTCTCGCGCAGCAATTGATCAACAGAGGGATCGATGTGGTGAGTGGTGGCACCGACAACCATGTGGTGCTTCTGGACCTGCGCGGCATCGGGATGACCGGCAAGGTGGCAGATCTCCTGGTGAGTGACGTTCACATCACGGCCAACAAGAACACGGTTCCGTTTGATCCTGAATCGCCTTTTGTCACCAGCGGTTTGCGACTGGGCACCGCGGCGCTTACCACCCGAGGCTTTGACGCTGATGCCTTCCGTGAGGTGGCCGATGTGATCGCCGATCGCCTGCTCAATCCCGAGGACGATGCCATTCAGCAGCGTTGCCTGGCACGGGTGGAAGCCCTCTGCAGCAGATTTCCTCTGTACTCGGAAGCCAAGCAACCGGCGCTTGCCTGACTGGTCCAGCCTCACTTGGACTGAATGGGAGGCACTTCTTAGGATTGGGGAACCTTCAAGACATGAAGGTTCAACACTCCACAGGAGCTCCCGTGCCTCTCACCATCAGCCCGATTGCGGTTGCCTCGGTGAGTTTCCTGCTGGCTGCAGTGATCACAACGCTGCTTGTCCCGGTCATTCGCAGGCTCGGACTGCGTTTCGGTCTCACCGATAAGCCTGATCCCCGCAAGCAGCACAGCACTCCGATGGTGCGACTCGGCGGTGTGGCAATGGTGCTGGGTTTTGGCTTGTCACTTGCAGCTATCTGGTGTTTTGGGAGCTTCGGGTTGCTAGCTCCCGCCCGTGATCAGCTGATCTGGAGCACTCTGGCCGGTTCTCTTTGTTTCTTTTTCATCGGCCTCGCTGACGATCTTTTGGCCCTGTCCCCCTGGCCGCGGCTGGCGGGACAGGTTCTCGTCTCCTGTGTGATCTGGAGTGAAGGCGTACGGATCGGAGCCATTGATCTTCCCTGGATCAGCGCCTCGGGATCGGCAATCACCCTGCCGGACAGCCTCAGCCTTTTGGCCACCGTGATTTGGCTGGTGGGCATCACCAACGCGATCAACTGGCTTGACGGGCTGGATGGATTGGCTGCCGGTGTGGCTGGGATTGCAGCGGTGGGATTGGTGTCCGTGAGTTTTTCTCTTCACCAGGTGGCTGCTGGCTTTCTGGCGGCAGCGATGGCGGGTTCCTGCCTCGGTTTTTTGCGACACAACTTCAATCCGGCCCGCATCTTCATGGGTGATGGGGGGTCCTACTTCCT
>CAZJLQ010000104.1:0-5609 GCA_964546675.1 uncultured Synechococcus sp. | reverse complement strand
GTGAAACGACTAGTTTGCTTTCATTCAAATCAGGAGTAGGGAATGAATGTCCTGATGCAAGCTCCAGCCTGTCATCTGCGGTGGACTGTGACGCGAGTTGCTGCTCATCTTTATGCTGTTGCCGCAACAAAAAATGGCGCTGAATATGATTTTGTTGGCAATTTTAAATCGCTCACGGATGCGCATCGGGCCGGCCGTCGCTACGCCGAGCACATGGCCCATCAAGCGAGCCAGGCAAGCGATGCACGGGCTTTGATGCGTCAGGTTGCCTGATCAATACAATCCTGATTCAATTCTGCAAGGTATGTCCCCAGACATTGGCGGCGATTGAGTATCGCTCCCCGTCAAAAGGATTGATCCGATGAAGCAGTCCGGGTGAAAACAACACCAGCCGGTTGATGACGGGGGGGATGGCGATCACAGACTGAAAGGTCGGCATCGGTTCTCTGCTGCCTTGTGCAACAGCTGGGTGGTGTGCAAGCAGCAGTTCTCCCCCTGCACAGCTGATATGGGGGTAAAACACAGTGGAAAGCAGCGGTAAATCATGGCGACCTGTCGATCTGTAAACACTTTCGTCTTTATCGATATGCCAATCCAGATCGTTGTTTGTATTGCACCACCATTCAATTCCAGCGTGTTCAGTGGCGAATGATGCGATCACAGGAAGCAGATACTCGTTCAGATAGCCCCCGATTAGTTCTTGATTTGCTCTGGTGTGAACCGAGCGCATTGTTTCGTCGTTGGTGGAGTACCAGCTGAACAAACTGTCTCCATCCAGTCGATCCTTGAGAACGCCGTGGCTTTCACAGAGCTTGCTCAATGCTGGAAGTTGCTCCAGGGGAACAAAATCATCAATCACATGCAACATCTGTTCAGGCGCGGTGGTACGGACGTCCTTGCAGGATTGTCTGAGCGCGAAACAACTGTTCGATCAGCATGAGACGCGCCATTTCATGGGGAAAGGTCATTGATGACAAACTCAATTGCCATTCAGCCTTTGCTTTCAACGCATCACTCAGTCCATCTGCACCACCCACCACAAAAGCGAGTCGCTCCATGCCGAATTGCTCAAGACGATGCGCAAAAGCGATCGAAGATAGAGGTGGTGCCTGTTCCATCAGCGCAACCAAACGTTCATTGGGCTGAAGCGAAGCACAGATTGCATCGGCTTCCTTTTCAGGAGAGCTGTCGCGAAGTTCAATGATGCGCAAACCCTTCAGGCGTTTTAGATAAAGATTGATTCCTTCTTGAACCCAGGCACGACGAATTTTGCCAACGGCAATGATTCGGCAGCGGGAGGGATTCAACCGTTGTCCTCATCGTCTTCCAGCAGGAGTTGTCCGAATGCCACATAGAGACGTTCCTCCTCACTGCCCGGTGTCACCTTGGGACGGTTCGGTTGTGTGGTCTTGCCCTTGGATGGGGATGAGGCCGCCCCAGCCGCCAGTGGATTTGGAGCCTCCGCTGACGCCATAGACGCAGACGGGTCAGGGGCAGCGGTGCTCCGGGCTTCCAGCGACTTCAGGCGAGCCAACATGTGCTCGGGAACGGACCCATCCGGACTGACCTGCATCAATTCGCGGAACAGAGCTTGGGGATCGTCTTCCGTTTCGATCTTGTGTCGTTTCTGCTTCGCAGGGGTTGGACTCTGAAGCTCAGCCTGGGGTTCCGCGAGCTTCTGAGGGAGCTGCCGACCAAGACTGCGGAGTCGTTCAAGACTGCGGGCGTCGAAACTCATCGGATCGTCAGCTCAACTGCACCCCAGGCTGGCGCGGGTGTCGCGGCCTGTCTGGGAATTTGTGCCTGCGGCGACGAGGCAGAGACTTTTGAGTTGGTCTCCACGCATGGGGACATCGGTGAAATCCGCACCCTGAATCGTCACGTCCTTGAAGCGTGTATTGAAAGCGAAAGCGCCTTCGAGAACCGCATCGGTCAGATCGGTTCCGGTCAGGACCGCTGAATCGAGAGTCGCTTCGCGCAAATCCGTGCCGCTGAGATTCGCATCCTGAAGCTTGGCGCCATAAAGGCTTGCCCCACGTAGATCGGAGCCGGAAAGATTGGCTTCACGAAGATTGCTGAGGTTGAATGTTGCGCCGCGAAGATCCTTGTTGGAGTAATCGGCACCAATCAGAACCTGCTTGGCCACATCCATGGCGGCATAGGTTCTGGATGGATGGATCAACAGCAGTGGCAAGGCAAGAAGAACAGCGCTCAGCAAGGCCAGCAATCGTCGGGTCATGGAAGGCGCTGTTCAACTCTCCGAGCCTAGTTCGCGTGCAAGTGGCTCAGGGGCATGGTGGCTTTCGGATGGTCTGAACAGCTGTTTGTGGTCCAGGCACCTTTGATCTGCTCAAGCCGAAGTTGTTACTGACCTTTGGGCGACGTCCCGGCCGATTTCAAGGGCCACGCCTTCACCACAACAAGGGCGACAAGAATTCCCAAGGAGACGTCAATGAACCGGGTTGCGGCGGTCATCCAGATGTTCGGATTCGATGTGTCCGTCACCACAACGGTGAGAGCGATCGCACCAAATCGAAATGCGCTGGGGTGTAACGAGAGTGCGCTGCAGACAAGCCCCAGCACGGCGATGACCAGGGCGTAGCTCGGCAGGCTGTGGGCGGTAAATGACATCTGAACAGCTCCAATGGTCACGCCCAGGGCCGTTCCAAGAAGTCGCCGTCGTCCCACACGGAGAGCGCCATCCAAGGCATCGAGACTGCAGACAATGGCAGAGATGGGGGCCCAGAATGATTCTGGAAGTTGGAACAATCGTGCCAACAGCAAGGCAAGCACAGCGGCAACTGCCGTTTGTGCCGCAGCATTGATTTCGGAGGCTTGCAATCGCCAGCGCATCCCAGAAATCACAACATTTGGCTAAGGATGCCAGTTCCGTGCTGATCAGCAACTCCGCTGATCACGGCATCCTGTTGTTTGTTTTGTCGGCGCGCGGGGAAGTCTTTCTCTGATCTTTAATGTCACCAATATGGATCGATGCGCGGCATCGGGGGTTGACGCAGAACAACTGGTTTTGACGTTGTTGGAGCGACGGGGTTGGCGAATGATTGCGCAGAACTGGCGCTGCCGCTGGGGCGAACTCGACTTGCTGATGAGCAAACCAGGCAGGCTCTTGCTGGTCGAGGTGAAAGCGAGACGGCAGGCTGGTTTTGATGCCTGGGGCGCGGCAACGGTGGACGACAGGAAACGTCGTTGTCTGGCCAGGACCTTTGCCTGCTGGTTATCACGCCATGCTGACTATCGGTGTTATCCAGTTCGCATGGTTTTGGCATTGGTGCGTCTGCCTCTGTCGCGGCAGCAGGTCCGATGGCTTCCTGTTCTGGACACCACCGTCTGTACCGATGGGTTGTGACGCCTTAAGCGCCAGTTGCAGTTGCAGGCATCAGGGTGATCAACTTGCGGTGGTGGCTTTGCTGGACTGATGCCCGTGAGATCACAACGACCTTGAGGTTTGGACGATTCCAGCGGATGCGATCCGACCCTGCATATCGTTGAGCCATCTGCACCTGACATTGCTTTGAACGCTGAGCGCCTACGTGCATTGTTCACCAAGCCTTACGGGATGGAGGCGCCTACGGAAGAGCAATGGAGAGAGTTGTACGACGAAGATGTTCATTTCGAAGACCCCACACAGAAGCGTGAGGGGATCAAGGCTTACATCGAAGCTCAGGAAGGTCTCGTTCGCCGCTGCGATGACGTTTATCTTCTGCCTGGCGCGATCGCAATTGAGGGGAGCATTGCTTTTGTGGAGTGGGAAATGGGGCTGAAAATCAAGGGCATTGAGTTTGTCTATCCCGGCACAAGTCGTCTTCATTTCAATGGAGAGGGAAAGGTTTGCGACCACCGCGATTATTTTGATTTTGTTGGTCCGACATTTGGGCCTGTGCCACTTGTCGGTGGATTTGTACGCTGGCTGTACAAACGCTTTGTTGATTGAGCTTGGTCATGAAGGCAACCAAGTCGTGGGAGGATTGCGACGCTCGATGGATCATGTTTGAACGTCTAAATTTAGAGGGGTGTTCTCTGTTGTTCAAATCATCGATCGGATAAGGCTTCGGTCGAGGTCGGAAGAATCAGGCGGCGGACGAAATCGGGGTTGGAAAGTTGTTATGGACGATTGGGGTGATGATTGGATCTGGTTTGACCCCCAGATGATGCGTTGCATCTCTCAATAAATGGCACTTGCCTGATGGGATGTGAGTCGTCGAATCTTTAATATTGTCCAACACCAAAGTTGCTCCCCCTCCATGCTGACTCATGGGATAGAGCGCAAATTCTCATCGCCTCCCCAGCCATGGGTTGGGCGCGTTGGCAATCCTTGATTGGTTGACCAACCGGTGATGACCAGTGCAATCAAGGGCTTTGATCAGGGATCTGCACAATCACTCCGAGTGTCAAAATTACTGATTTATATCTTGATCTGCAGTTTCATTTCTCCCTGTTTGTTAGGGTTTGGAACCAGTCAGAATCTTCATCGATGGACAATGAATCAAGCTGTTTTCAAATTGTAATCAGCATGGTTGAAGTTCGGTTTCTTGATTTTTGAGTTCGCGTGGCCTCTGCGATCACTCCTGATCCCAATCTTGCTTGGCGTTCATTGGGATCATGTAGGTGGTCCTGTCGTCATCGATTGGAGATTGATGGACTCTGGTGATGATGCAAATGTCGAAACAATTCAGAGCTTTTAATTCCTTTGATGACCGATTGATGGGTTGCTTTACTGGTCGTGCAACGGCACTTGCACTTTTCATCCTCTGGTGACCGTCATCGGCTGAACGTTTAAAGGTGTAGTCCACGATTCACGAGGGAATCAGCAAAGATGGCTTCGGCATTCCAGTGAGCCAATGAGCGCAGCCCGCGATGAGCTTGTTCGACTCCTCAGGCAACAGCCAAATTCCTCCGAAATCAGTGACACCCTTCTCGCTGTTGAGGAGGAAACCACGGTTGATCTCAGTCGTGATGCCGATCTGCTGCAGGGTGTTTGGGACTTGCGTTGGAGCAGTTCAAAGCAGCCCTGGCTGAAACAGGCTCCATGGCTGGAGAATTTGCAGGTCCTGGATCCGGCGAATCGTCGTGGCTGCAATTTGCTTCGTCTTTCCGGACCGTTCGGACCTGTGGGCGGAATCAGTGTTCAGGCCGATTTGAAGCCGGTCAGCGACCAACGGGTCGAAGTGTCCTTTCGTCGTGGCGGTTGGGTCGGACCCCGTCTTTTTGGACCGAACAGACTTGAGCTGATGCGGGATGTCCAACAAAGTTTTCCAGCATGGCTGGACATCACTGTGTTGGACCACCAGCTGCGCATCTGCCGCGGAAACGCAGGGACCATTTTTGCTTTGCTGCGACGCGACGACCTTGCTTTGGATGACTTCTTTCATTGATTCATTGCCCCGAACCATCACTGCTTGATTTGGGATCTATTTTTTATAGTGTCCATAAGAACTCAATTTTATTGAATCAATTTCGTTGAACCAAGTTTCATCTGGCCCGCTGGTGAGATCACTTCAGCCCTAATCGATTTACAAGGCAGGAGTCCACTCAAGCCGACTCATGCCCTCACTGCCGAATCTGGCTAAGCATGGGGAATGAACATTGGA
>CAZJLQ010000103.1:0-5618 GCA_964546675.1 uncultured Synechococcus sp. | reverse complement strand
AGATCGGCTGGAAGGGCGTCAGATCAGTGCCAGTTCCAGCAACCGCAATTTCAAGGGCCGTCAGGGGTCAGCAAGTGGGCGGACCCTCCTGATGAGCCCCGCGATGGTGGCTGCCGCCGCCGTTCATGGGCAGGTCACCGATGTTCGCTGTCTCTCCCCTCAACCAACGTCCTGATGAGCAGTTTTCCAAGCGGTTCCATCCAGCGTGTTGATGGAACGGCCCTCGTCGTTCAAGGGGAGGACATCGACACCGATCGGATCATTCCCGCCCGTTTTCTGAAGTGCGTCAGTTTTGATGCGCTCGGTGATCAGGTGTTCGCAGACGATCGCAAGGAATTGAAGGGGAGCCATCCCTTTGATCAGCCCACGTTTCAAGGGGCATCGATCCTGGTCGTCAATGGCAACTTCGGCTGCGGCTCAAGTCGTGAGCATGCTCCGCAGGCTCTGATGCGCTGGGGAATCCGTGCCGTTGTGGGGGTCAGTTTCGCGGAAATCTTTTTCGGGAATTGTCTTGCCCTTGGAATTCCCTGTGTGACTGCAGCGAGTGATGAGATCCAGCGGATTCAACAGGCCGTGCTCCAGGATCCTGGCCGTGACTGGTGTCTCGACTTGATGGCGATGACACTCGGAGCCGCTCCGGACCGCTGGGCTGTGTCCCTTGAACCCGGCCCGTTGGACATGCTGCGCAGCGGACGCTGGGATGCAACGTCTCAGTTGCTTTCAAGGGATTCCGAGCTGACGGCCCTGATGAAGCGGCTCCCTTACATCAACGGTTTTGAGGCGGCCTGAGCAACCGACGTTCCGCTGCACAAATAGACGCTTGGGTCTATGAAGTAGACAGCGCTTGATTGCTGATGGGTCGGTTTTCTATTCCGTGCGCTCTGATCCTGGCTGGGTGCCTTGGTCCGATGACCCCAGTGACACAGGCCACGGTGCTGTCTCTGCCAGTCGAGCCTGTCACGCGTTCCGATTTGCAGCGTTTGCTCGAGGATGGTGCCTGCCCGGGATGTGATTTAAGCGAAGCGGATTTGTCGGGAGCCCATCTGATCGGTGTTGATCTCCGCGATGCGGATCTTCAGGATGCTGATCTCAGCGAAGCCAACCTTGAAGGTGCTGATCTCAGCGGTGCCCGCTTGAATCGTGCAGATCTACGCGGAGCGAATCTCACGAATGCAGAACTCACGGATGTGGATCTGAGAAATGCAGATCTCAGTCAAGCCGTTGTGATCAATGCCTATGCCCCTGGCGCCCGCACCGATGGGATCAGATATGCGGGGGCAGATCTGACGGGGAGCCACCTCATTTACGGCGGTGCTGATTAATCAAAGCGGCAAATCGTCATCTCCTTCGTCAACACTCATCGGGTTGTAAGGAACAAACGGAACGCCGGTGCCATTGAAATTAAAATCGTTCAAACGGAATCGGATCCCACCAATTCCCTCATAGGGATTGAAGTAGACACCCACGTCATAGCTGCGCCTTTGCCAGCGGAATTCGATGTTCGAATTGATCACATCGCCGTAGTACTTCGAACCTGGATCAACATTGATGCTGACCCCTGTGCTCACCAGCAGTGGTCCTGCAATCTGCTGAGTGACCCCGAAACCAAGGGTGCCGAAGTCCACGACGCGGTCGAATTCAAATGGGCTGGCACCATTCCGCAGTGTGCCCCCACCGATCACGGTCAGTTGGGTGAAATCCAGGAACGGTTTGCTGAAGGTTCCAAAGGTGACGGTGGGGCCCCCACTAAAACTGAGCGTCTTCTGGTGAGCTCCGCTTCCATATGCGGCCAGGGTGCTGTTGATGTTGGTGTTCAATGTGAGCCCTGGCACCACAGGGACCGGGGAATAACGGAATGCGGCCTGCGGTGTTAGTTCGGCTGTCTCTCCGGTCACCAATGGGAAGCGGCTGGTGAGGGATCCAAACAAGCTGCCGCGGGCTGCCCTGAGCATGCGGTTTTTGTTGTAGCGCTCGGCGTAGTAATCCCCGAAGGCACCGCGGATCAGGTAGCTGTGCTCGGTGCTGCCCTTCATCCAACTGCCACGCTTTTCGCCATAGACGCCGTAAGCCGCTTCGATGTCGGTTTCCCCGAGGGATCCATTCCAGGTTCTGTAGCGGTATGCCCCGAAAAGATTGGTGCGCACTGCCCCAACAGCACCAAGCTCGATGTCGCGTCCGAAGCGTCCCCAGAAGCGGCTCCCGTTGATGAAATTCTCAGGATTGAGAGTGCTGATGTCCGCGCTCGCCTTCAGCTTGTAAGCGCCGTATCGACCCTGGAGTTCAGCGTCGACTCCAACAAGATCGCCGGCCTTGTTCGGTTGGGTGACCGTGTTGCTGGTGGCGGGCTTTCCTGGTTTGACATAACTGTCTGTGGTTCCATCAACGGCTCGCTGCACCATCACCTGGGGTTGAAGCGTCAGGGTCGTCTGAGATCCGAGGTTGATCGGCTCGAGATTGCGGCCGACGTAAAAGCCGTCCCGATCCTTGTTGTCGATCCCGAAGACCCAGCGGTTTTCGACCTCTTCTTCCTGCTGCACCAGTTGGCGACGGCTCACGGGCACAGGGAGGCGATCTTCCACCAGAAGCCTGTTGCGCCTCGCTGTGATCAAGATGTCGCCATTCGCCTGCTCGCGGGCGATCACCCCTTCCGCGTCAATGCGCGTCTGCGCCGGGGTGTACGGGTCGTTTGTGAAACCCATGCGGTCGGCTGTCCAGCCTCGGGGTGTGATCCGCACACGCGACGCCTGAATCCTCCAACGGCTGATCGTTCCTTCAATCAGTTGATTCGTTCCAAGGCGCTTCAACTGGGGAACCTTCACCACGCCGAAACGGTTCTCATCCTTGATGGAGGAATTGATCCGACCCACGGGAGTGAGGTTGCGCCGCTCAATCGCGAACGTGCCACGGAATTCCACATCAGAGACCCGTTGATCAATTGATGCGATTGCATCGGTGCGACGGGCCTGTTGCTCCGCTGGGGACAGGTCTGATGGTTGGCGTTTTGTCTGCTGAGGAACGTGTTTCTGGGGTTTTCCGCCATCCCCGAGGGCCACGGATTCGAGCCGTTCCGAGAGGGGGGACGGCCTTACACGCTGATCACGGTCAGGGTCAGGGCATCCCAGCGGTGGAGGCATCACGCTTGATTCCTCGGGGGGTTGGTCCTGTCCCCAGCGGTACCGAACACCCACCAGGTAAGCGTTGCTCCCCTCAGTGACGCCGTTGTAGGTCCCGAAGGCGCCGGAGCGATGGTGAATCCGGCCGACCACCGAGAGATCCGAGGACACCGCTGCTTCGACCTCAAATCCGAGATAGTTCAGCAGCTGGGTGTAGTTCTCGCGGAACGTCTTTTCGTAGAGGCTGTAATCGGTGTTGTAGCTGACCCCTTCAATGAATCCAAAGCTCAGCCATGGCTGAACCCAGAGCCTGGCTCCGATCCCAAGGATTCCTTCCCCGAATGACTGAGACGGCAGATCTGCAAATGGGGTCTTCTGATTGAATTCGCCGCCCCGCTGCCTCTGGGCTGCATGGCCGAACAGATCCGCTTCGAGTTCCAGAGACAGGGGGCCTGCGCGGAAGATGCGTTTTTGCAACCCGATCCCCATCAGGTATTCCGGTCGCATGCGGCCGTTGAACAGGAAGGTGTCGCCAAAATTTGAGTCGATCGATTGGCCTCCCCAGGCCGTCACCGCCCAGGGCTCGGGATGCCAGTCGGGGACAGGAGGCATGTCGGGCGGACAGGCCATATCCGATGGCGCAATAGGCCCGGAGGGGGCAACACTGATCGCTGTGGGCTGATCCGTTTCGGATTCCACTTGATCTGTTGAGGACTTTGAGACAGTCCCAAGCCCAGAAAAGTCGTCACTCAGCGCCTCAAGGTCGATCACGCCATAGACGTCATCGAGTTCACCTTCGTTTTGAAGAAGGTTGTAACGGAACGCTGAAGCTTGAAAGAATTGCTTGCCGCGGTTGAGACGTACCGATCCCCGGGCGAAGAGGCTTCGGAACCCCGCATCGAACTCAATCCGATCGGCCTGGAGGATGGCATTACCGAGAACAACTCGAACGTTGCCCTCAGCGATGGTGACCTGACGACGGTTGTCGAAATATTGCTCATCCGCCTGCAGTTCGATGGCGGCCGGAGGCTCTGGCGCCGTATCAGCTGGACGTTCTTGTGCAGAAACCTGAGCTGGTGCCAAGCCACCAAAAGACGTGGCGATCAAACACCCGGCGATGCACAGTGAGAGGCGCGACGCCGCCAAGGGGTACCTGCTGCGGCCAGTGATCTTGCCACTTCAGAGCGAGTGGAACAGGGTCTGCAGACCAGTGCTTTGCGCGGACCGCAGACCTGTCTGACTCAGTCTTCGAGATCCTTGCGGCTTGGAGTGCGGCTCGGGTCGCTCGCCAGAAAACCGAATACGAAAATCCCGATAAAGAAGAAGACGACCGAGTAAACGGAGATCTTGAGGGCGAGCATGGAGACCGACCGGCGTCTGTGACAGCGGCATCATCCTATGGGGCACGACAGGGTCAAGAACGAAGAGGACGCCCTGCAGACCAGGCGATCGGAGTGGATTGAAACGTTTCGACGTCGCTCCAGGTGCGATCTGCGGGCGGGTTGGTCCCGCTGCGACGCCCCAGGTCGCTCTCGGTTTATCGATGATTCATGGGGGCGGGAGCACCGTCCCGACTGGGCTGAGCGCGGTTTGTTGATCTGGCCCAGGGGCCGTCAGTGGCTGCGACTGGAGCAGGAGTTGCGCTGGCCAGAGCACTGGGACGCCGGACCCGCCAATCAGGCGCGTTTGGCGTTGAGCTGGTGGGCGGAGTGCATGCGGCTCTGGGTGAATGGTGTGCTCGTGCACGAAGGGGATCTGTTCGACACCGCCTGCCGATGGCGTCTTCCGGATGGATGCCGTACGGGCGATGAGTTGTTGGTTCGGCTGGAACTCTGCAGTCCCGGGCATGACGACGGTGCCCTGATCTGCAGTTCGCTTTGCCTCGAGCCCGTTGATGCCCGTTGTGATGTGGATCTGGTGCGAACACCGGAGGCTCTGCTGTTGCACCTTGAGGCTGGTGGCTCGTTGCCGAATCAGTGCCTGCAGATGGATCCGGCAAGCCCTGAGGCGCTGCAGGTGGTTCAGGAGCATTTGGCCAGTGCAGAACCCCAGGTCGGACTGATCCATTGGTTGGGGCATGCCCATCTGGACCTCGCCTGGCTCTGGCCGGTGGCCGACACCTGGCTGGCCGCAGAACGCACCTTCCGCTCGGCGCTCGCGTTGATGGCCGCGGATCCTGAACTGCATTTCGCCCACTCCACTCCGGCGCTTTACGCCTGGCTGCAGAAACACCGCCCGCTGCTTTTCAACCAGATCCGTGCCGCCAGTCGCGCCGGGCGATGGGAGCCGATCAACGGGCCGTGGGTCGAGACCGACTGTGTGCTGATCAGCACAGCGTCTCTCTGGCAGCAGTTCCAGATGGGACAGGCCTACAGCAAGCAGGTGTTCCCTGAATGGAGCCATGCGTTGGCCTGGTTGCCGGACAGCTTTGGCTTTGGAGCAGGGCTGCCAGGGGTGGCAGCGCGGAATGGGATTCGCTGGTTCTGCACGCACAAGCTGGCCTGG
>CAZJLQ010000102.1:0-5709 GCA_964546675.1 uncultured Synechococcus sp. | reverse complement strand
GGTCGGGGCATGGGATGCATGCTGATGTTCTCCCTCAACGGTGGCTATGACGATGCCGTGCGTTTCATCGACAGCCTGAAACTCGCCAGTCACCTGGCGAATGTCGGCGATGCGAAGACACTGGTGATCCACCCAGCCTCCACCACCCACCAGCAACTCAGTGAGACCGAACAGGCGTCTGCTGGTGTGACACCAACCATGGTGCGGGTGTCCGTTGGTCTCGAACACATCGACGACATCAAAGCCGACTTCGAACAGGCCCTCGCCGTTCTCACCTGAATGCCGATGCTGCCGTCATGGCACTGATTCTTCCTCGCAACTACCACAAAATCGCGGCGGTTGAACGCAACCGGATCTCCTGGATTGAGCCAGCTCAGGCCGAACGCCAGGACATCCGGCCCCTGCGCGTCGGCATTCTCAACATCATGCCTCTGGGGAAGCAGTACGAATTCAATCTGCTTCACCCCCTCGGGCTATCTGTGCTGCAGATTGAGCCCATCTGGATCAAACTCAATTCCCACGCTTATCGCAGCTGGGATCAGGACCACCTGAACACGCTGTACATCAGTTGGGATGAGGCGCTAGCCAAGGGGCCATTGGATGGCCTGATCATCACGGGTGCGCCTGTGGAGCATCTGCCGTTTGAGCAGGTCAATTATTGGCGAGAACTGGTGGAGCTGGTTGAGGAGGCACGGCGCCAGTGCGCCAGCACACTCGGGTTGTGCTGGGCGGGTTTTGCTCTGGCCTATCTCGCCGGAGTGGACAAAGTGCCGTTTGATCAGAAGCTTTTTGGGATCTACCCCATGCGCAGCCTGGTCCCAGGCCATTCCCTGATGGGAACCCAGGATGATCGCTTCGTCTGCCCGCAGAGCCGTTATGCAGGACTGCGGGATGCCGATATGGAATCTGCCCAACGCCAGGGACGGCTCCGCCTGCTCGCGCATGGTGAACAGGTTGGCTACACCATTTTCGAAACACCGGACCAGCGACAGCTGATGCACCTTGGACATCCGGAGTACAACGTCGGCCGCCTCAGAGGAGAGATGGAGCGTGACCGCGCTCGTGGAGATGTCCCCCCTCCTGAGAACTTCAACCCCGATCAACCGCAGACACTCTGGCGATCACACCGCAATCTGCTGTTCCAGCAATGGCTTTGGTTCTGCTATCAGCGGGTGAGTTTTGGCCAGTGACACCTGAGCTTCGGTTACAGCGTGGAGAGCACGGCCGCAGCCATCAATCCGAGATAGGTACCAAGCAGATAACCCAGTAGGCCGATGGCCACACTCGGCAACGCCAGAGCAGCACGGCCCATGGATGACGCCAGGGCCAACGCTGTGCTGGGCCCTCCGATGGCGGCCTGGGATGCCACCAGGGTTTCTGCCAGAGGCCAGTGCCGCCAACGCCGCATCCCAAGCACTCCAATGCCGTGAACTGCCACAACAACGGAGGCGTAAGCGAGCACAGGCCAACCCTCCCCCAACAACCCGGCCAAAGGTGAACTGAGGCCGATGACAGTGAAAAACGGTTGAATCAAAAGCAGGCCAAGGGAATAGCAGCCTTCACGGCTTGAGGCACCTGGCAGCTGGGCCACCACCAGAGCAAGGCTCGTCAGCACCAGGATCGATGGACAACCACTCCAGAGGGTCTGCACGAAGCGGGTGAGCAACTCCGCCATTCCCAGGACGGCTCCACTCCAGATCAGACTCCATCCCACGGAAGACCATGGATCAGACCGTCCTGAAGGTGCCGAAGCAGGGGAGTGAACAGGGGTAGGAGACGTCGGTAGCGGGGCAACACAGCGGTTCCCGATCAGAACACTGAGGGCAAACCAGAGCGCAAACACCACATGATCAGCCGCTGTTGCAATGAGCAGAAGGCTGGCGGGCGGATTCAAGGCACGGGCAACAGAGACAAAATTCAGGCTCCCCCCTGTGAATGTCGCCATATAGATGCCACCAAGCACCGCCTGATTCGATCCCAGCCAGGGCTGCAAAAGCCAGGCTCCTGCAATGACACCGATGAGCGTGAACACAACGGCTGCAGCAAACGGAGCCACCAAGCGGCGCGCATCGGGCCACAACCGCCGCAGATCAACAGCCAACAGCAACTGGGTAATTGCCAATGAGGTCAGGGGGCCACTGATCCAGCCGCTGGCCTCATCGTCTGGCTGCCAGCCGAACACATTTGTTACGGAAAAGCCAATCAAAAGAACCACCATCGTGGTGCCAAGTTGACGTCCAAACTGGAATCGCTCGCTGATCCACCACCCGAGCACCGTCAGAACAACAATCAGCCCTAGAGAAACGAGCATCTGCATTCGCCAGACACCCCGATGGTGACCTCAACTGCTGCGATCAACCAGAGACAGGCACCGGAATGTCGTTGCCTTTGACGACGACCTCAGGTCGCTGGGCATGCTTGCGGTTCAGTTCACGCTCAAGGGAGGCAACGCGCCGTTCACGCAGGCAATGTCGGCAACCGCCAAGGGTTTGCAGATGCTTTTCAGGGGTAATGCAGATCACCTGAACAGGGTGTTTGCGACAGCGGATCTTCACAGGGCTTTTGTAGCTGCGCCAACGGATTTCGCTGTAATCGAATTGATCGCCAAAACGCTGACATGCCCGTTTGAGGAATTCGTCCTGTGTGATGCGTGCTCCCATGGGAAAACTCTATGAGTGATTTCACTGAGCCCGGGGGCCTCCTTCATCCCTCGTCATGGATCAAACGAAGCCAAAGCTGTTGAGCTGCTCAACAGCTTTGGGAATCGCCAACTCCGCAATGGCGCCACTGGTTTGACTGGTGGGGTGCAGGCCATCCAGGAGAACGGGATCGTCGACGGAGCGCCACAACGCTTGCCCATCGAGAACAACCACATCGAGATCGTCGTCGAAGGCCTTCGTTAGGCGGCGCTGGAGCTGCGAACTGACAGCATCAAGAAGATCAAGCACGCCTTCAGCAGAGGCGTTTTTGACCTTGGACGCCAGCTTCTGGGCCCGGGTTGTTGCGCTGATCGGCATCGCACCGAGAACAACAACCTCGTCGACCAATCCTGTGATCTGGTCCACTGCCCGCTGGATGTTCCTGCTGATCGGACGGCTGATCGAACGAATCAGGCGTTTGTCGTCGCGCTCGCGCCGCGTTGAAAGCACACGCTCGAACGGCTCCAGGTTTTCGAGGGCAGTGAGCAAATCATTGCCGCCGGCCGACAGGAGCACATCCACATCGGAGCTTGCCCGATAAAAATCGGCGCGGCTCTTCATCGCCTTCACCTGGGATTTCAGGCCGATCCCGATGTTGAATCCAAGAAACGACTGGCTGGGCTCATGGTCGGATCGAGCTCCACCATGGGCGTAATTGTGGACGTCTGCCTGTCGTGCAGCATCGGTCGACAACACATTGAACAGCTGGCTCTCACTGGGGTCTCCCCCCATACGCGCCACCAGATGCTCTCCCAGGACGGGGCCATCCGAAGCACGAACGTGATCTCCTTTCGCGTACATCGGATCGGCAAACGGCTCCTCACCGGTGATCGCGAGCAAGGACGCAATGTTGCCCGCATCCATGAGGCTTGCCCCCAGAATCACCAGCGTTGACGTCATGCTGCGACCTCAGGAACTTCATGCAGTCTGACGATCTCCAGCGCCTGCCTTGGACATTGCACAACGGCTGGATGCCACCGCAGCGGGCCGATCGGTTGCGCGCGAAGCTCAGGACAGATCTCCATTGGCAGCAGCCTGTGGTTCAGGTCTACGGAAAACGACACGCCGTTCCCCGGCTGACCGTTTTTCTCGCTGACCAGGGGATTCAATATCGCTACAGCGGCACACTGCATTGCGGCGAAGGCTGGCCGGAATGGTTCGAACCACTGTTGCAACAGGTCGGTGTAGCCAGCGGGACCCGCTTCAACGGCTGTCTTCTGAACCTTTACCGCAATGGAGACGACCGCATGGGCTGGCATGCGGACGATGAAGCTGAGATCGATCAGGCCGAACCGATCGCTTCGTTGTCGTTGGGAGCAACACGGGATTTCTGCCTGAAACATCGGGTCGATCCACAACAGCGTCAAACGCTCCCCCTTGCCGATGGTGATCTTCTGATCATGCATCCGGGCTGCCAGCAAACCTGGATCCACGGCGTGCCGACCCGCCGACGGATCAGCACACCACGAATCAATCTCACCTTTCGCTGTTTTCTCCAGTCCAAGGCTCGCTGAACGGGAGCATCAGGGCATCGATCAACTCCAGCGCAACGGCCCCGGTCAAACCGAAACAACATTCCAAGACGATGCAAATGATGCTGACGCTAATTTGCAACAATGATCACAACCTATCCAAACGATGTGCCTGGACAAATTGTCTAGATCAAACAACGTGATTGATTCGATAACCGAGAACCGTTAACGCAGCAATCAACAAAAGAATCCCAAGAGAACCAACAACATCAACCTGACCCATCCCTGCCTCCGTGCCCTACACAACCAATGTAACGACAGCCGAATCACTGTCACAAGGCGGAATCCCGGCCAAGCAAAGACTTCTTAACAAAAATTATTTACTTTGGTAAAGGTAACGCCTTTCCCTTGGCTAAATTTTATATTTCAGTTGCAGTTACAACTGAATAGCAACAAGATCTTTCAGCAGATAACCCCAGAGGGGCGATGTCAAGACAGCAAATATTGTGCTCCAGAACACAAGAGCCGCTGCAATCTCCTGATCGCGATTCACCGCCTCGGCAATCAGCAGTATTGAAATTGCTGTTGGAGCTGAACCTTGCAGGGTGATCGCTTGCACCATCAGGGGGTTCAACTGCAGCAGCAGACAGATCAACAGCAGCAGCAACGGGAACAAAACAAGCTTGCTGATCAGAGCCGGCAGCAGGGAGCCAAGGTGACCGGTGACGCTCCGGTTGCCACGGGCGAGGCTGCCGAGCCGCATGCCAACCACCGCAAGGGCCATCAGGATCACCAATTTGGATGGCCACCAGAGAATCCGGGTCATGGGATCACTCCACGGCGTGGCCTGAATCAGCAGCGCACCAATCAGTCCTGGCAAGGCAGGGCTGCTGCACAGGCCAGCCCAAACCCGCGACAGCCAACGGCCGTTGTCGCTTGCACCTCCACCGCTGATCAACAGCGGACCAATGCTCCAAGCCAGAAGTGTGGCCCCGAGGTCGTAACCGATGCTGATCGATAGAGCCTCAGGCGGGAGCAAGGCCAACGCGACAGGCACTCCGAAATAAGCGGTGTTGCCAACACACACCCCAAGCTGTTCACAGGGACTCGCCAAGCAACGTCGCGCCCCAGGAATCGACGAGCTCAGCACAACGGTGATGCCGATGGTCAATGCGGCGATCACAGCAGCAAGCAGCACGTCTGAACTCAGGCCCCCCTTGAGGAGGAGCCCCATTACGCTCACGGGGATTCCGTAGCGCACCAGGGGCGCAGCCACCCGTCCAGACAAACCGGGGGAGCTTCCACCGACCCAGTAACCAATCAACAAACAGGGCAACAGCTCCAGGAGCAGCGGAAGCAACAAACCCACCAACGTGACCGCCGACTTTAAAGAGGATGTGCCAGGCTTTGCACTGTCCCAAGCAGGCGGTTGAATGCTGACGAGTTCGGTGCGTGGCCTTCGGATCCTTCAACTCCGCCGCGGTCTTGACCTGCGCCTCGAACAGCTCCGGATGCAATTGGCGGAACAGGTGCAGAGT
>CAZJLQ010000101.1:0-5759 GCA_964546675.1 uncultured Synechococcus sp. | reverse complement strand
TCAGGAAACAGACATCTTCGGCATCACCCTGCCGATCGTGAAGCACTCCTGGGTGGTGCGTGATCCGGCCGATCTCGGCTCGATCGTTGCTCAGGCTTTTCTGATTGCGGCCTCTGGCCGGCCCGGTCCTGTGCTCATTGATGTGCCAAAGGACGTGGGCCAGGAGATGTTCGACTACACCCCAGTCGAGCCAGGCTCTGTCATCCCGCCGGGGTTCTCCCACCCCGAGCAACCGGAGGATGCTGCGATCCGTGCTGCCCTCTCGCTAATCGAAGCAGCCCAATGCCCTTTGTTGTATGTGGGAGGCGGCGCGATTTCGGCAGGGGCTCACGACAGCCTCAAGCTGCTGGCGGAACGGTTTCAACTGCCTGTCACCACCACCTTGATGGGCAAGGGTGCCTTTGATGAAAACCATCCACTTTCCGTGGGCATGCTGGGCATGCATGGCACCGCTTACGCCAATTTCGCGGTCACGGAGTGCGATTTGTTGATTGCGGTCGGTGCCCGTTTCGATGACCGGGTCACCGGCAAGCTCGACACCTTTGCCCCGAGGGCCCGCGTTGTCCACTTCGAAATCGACCCGGCTGAAATCGGCAAGAACCGTCGGGCCGATGTCGCAGTGCTGGGCGATCTGGGCCTGAGCCTGGCGCGGTTGGTGGAGTTCAGCCTTCAGCGTCCGGAACAGCCAAAGACCAGTGCGTGGCTCCAGCGGATCGACAGCTGGAAGGAACGCTATCCCCTCACGATTCCACCCCAGGAAGGCGAGATTTATCCGCAGGAAGTGCTTTTAGCTGTCCGCGATCTGGCTCCGAAGGCCATTGTCACCACGGATGTTGGTCAGCATCAAATGTGGGCGGCCCAGTACCTCCGCAATGGTCCTCGCGCCTGGATTAGCAGCGCCGGATTAGGGACGATGGGGTTTGGGATGCCGGCGGCCATGGGTGCTCAAGTGGCCTGCCCAGAGCAGCAGGTTGTTTGCATCGCTGGAGATGCAAGCATCCTGATGAACATCCAGGAGCTCGGAACCCTGGCCGCCTACCGGTTGCCTGTGAAGGTGGTGATTGTCAACAACCACTGGCAAGGAATGGTGCGCCAGTGGCAGGAAAGTTTTTATGAGGAGCGCTATTCCGCCTCAGACATGCTCAATGGCATGCCTGATTTCATCGCATTGGCGAAAGCCTTCGGGGTGAATGGCGTGAAGATCACGGAGCGAGATCGTTTGCAGACCGATCTCGCGGCAGCTCTGCAATCCCCAGAGCCAATGCTGATCGACGTCCACGTGCGCCGCGGTGAGAACTGCTACCCGATGGTTCCACCTGGTAAGAGCAATGCTCAGATGGTGGGCCTGCCGGCCCATCCGGAATTGGCGATGGACACGCCAATTCCTTGTTCGGCACCGCAGTACGGGGCTCCGCTCTGATGAGAGCATTCCTGCTGGCTCTTGTCTGTTGGTTGTTGATTGCGGTCAAACCCCTCGCTGCAGCTGAAGTGCTCCAGGTGCGCACCGCATCGCTGCTCCAGGTCGGTGATCACAACCGCACTTACACCGTTGAGTTGCCTTGCATCGCTGTTCCAGACGCTGGTGAGGCTGCGGCCGTGGCCTGGCTTCGAGAGCAGTTGCCGCGTCGGCGCCGTGTGAACCTTCGTCCTGTTGGCTCCCATGAAGGTCAGCTTCTGGCCAGGGTGACCCCGATCGGAGACAGCATCGATCTCAGTATGGGTTTGATTTCGGCAGGATTGGCGACTGATTCCTGTGGAGCCGCGTCTGGTTGAAATGGCTGATAACAGAATTGCCCGAGGCATCGTGTTGGTTCCCTGCCTGCTTCTCGGGGGTGCCTTCCTGGCCACTGCCGTCTGGGGAGAGGGTGTCGCTGAGGACAACCAGAGACTTGCCGTGTTGATTGGGCTCGGCCTGTTGTTGGCAGGGGGCTTGTCTCAACTGGGGCTGTCCGACAGATCAACCTCCGATACTGCTGTTGATGATCAATCATCCGAGCCCTGAAAACTTGGCATGGCGTGTGGAGAGATTTGCCTGATTTGGGTTCAACCTTGGGCGAAGTTATCGCCAGTTGGATCTGTCGCTTGAGATGTGAGATTGCGGAGATCATTTCTTCTTGATTACTTCATCCGTTAGGGAGGATTGTTCCCTTAGCTGAGAAGGGTTGAGCCGCCCCAATGCCAAGAGCTGCAAAGTGGCTTGATTGGAGCATTTACAACGGGGAAGAGGCACTTTTCCGTTTGGTTTCCCGTGACAAATCCAGACGGATCAGATCATTTTTCCTAGCGTGCCTTGATCGGGTTTCTTTCAATCCCCGTTCCGATGACGTCGCAGCAGGCCAACGCCTCTTCCCACAAGCAGAACCATTCCCCCGTGACTGAGCACTCCGACGCGGTGGACGATCAATCGGCTCCTCGGTCGCGCTTTAGGCATTGCCTCAGCAGATTGCGTCGATGGCCGCTGATGACCTGGGCCGCAGTTGCCGTCAGCATGATCGGTTGTCAGTCGCTTGTGGCGAGCGGATTGAGCCAGCCGCGCATTGGCGTCATGCTCCCTTTTGGATCAGGGGATGAACAGCTTCGGCAGCAGTTTTTGCGTGGATTTGCCGTTGGTGAAGAGAGCGTCAAAGCCTGCGGTGTGAAACCTCCGCGAGCTTCCTGGCTTGGCTTGTCGCCTGATGCCTCTCCCGAGGCTGCTCTTTCCGAGAGCATCAATTGGCAATTGGTTGTGGCTCCTCCTGGGGCGGACCTTCGGGCCTTCAGCCAGTTAGCGGAGAAGCGGCAGCTGAGTGTTCTTCTTCCTTATCAGCGTGGTGCATCACTGCTTGCCTTGCGTTCTCTGGGTGGGCGCGAGCGGCTCTGGCCGATGGTTCCATCACGCAAGGATGACCTCAAGGCCATCGCGCTTGCAGCGGTGAAGCGTGGTTGGACTCGGGTGATGGTGGTTCAGGATTTGGATTCGCTTGAGTCGACAGATGCGGAAGCATTTGTGGAGCTCTTTGAAGCGGCGGGTGGTCGCGTTCAGTCCTACACGCCTGAATTGATTCAAACGGTTTCTGCGGAGGATGCCGAGGCGTTCAACCTGCTGTCGCAGGACATGCTCTGGTCCCGTGTTCCCGCAATGGTGATCGCTGCCGAGCCAGGAGGTGCTCTGGCTCAGAAGATTTCTGAACGCCAGTCGCTCGGAGAATTCGGCATCGGAGTGTCTGATGTGCCGAATTGGATTTGGCTCAGCAGTGCTGGTGAGTTGGCTGGAATGAAAACAACATCTTGGAAACAAATGGGTCTTGGCCACGCCGCCCACGGTGAAGGCTGGTCAACATTCGCTGAGGCCTACCAAGCGCGCTGGGGCGAACAACCTGATCTCCTGGAGGCCTCTGGCTATGACACTGCGCGGGTGCTGGCTCTGGCAGGAACGGCGCCACCTCCCACGTCTCAGGAAGGGACAACTGATGCGATGGGTTGGGTTGATCCTGACGGTGACTTTGTGGATATCTGCCAAGGCCTTGAACAACGACGCAGGAGAGAAAAAGTGCGTTTGAAATCAGCGGCCAGTGATTTCCGACTCCAACCGGGACGTGCTCCATCAGGTCAGGCGGAAGCTGCCCTTTTTCCATGATTGCTAGAAAACCAGGACCAATCCCGTGATGCAATCTTGGGGCTGGTGCTGGTTTTTATTGTTTCAAATTAAGTGGCAGTGATCATCATCAAAACCGTTTAGTTGTCTCCGAATCCTGCAAAAGGGGTTGATGAGTGGTGAAGAACAATCCTTAGGTTTCCATCATCGTCTTTCATATAACCCCAGGTCTTGTCGACCATACTTTTGGTTCCATCCTCTGCCTCGAAATACACCCAACCCATGGACGTTGCTGTGTTTCCGAAAAGCTGGACCACATAATTTTCCGCTTCACATTTCACCCATGGACTGCGTGGATTGTCGCCTTCCGGGGTTCCGATCGCAAACCCTGGGTCATTATAAGTTGGATCTCCGCCAACGAAATAAGACAGAGCGCCATCAGATGTGTAGCGGAACGTGGTGTCACCACGGGTCCACGTGGGTTTGAATGCAACGGGTCCGAGGTTGTAACCGTAGGCGGCAGCAATAACACTCTCAGCGAGTGGTTTGGACTTGGCCAATCCGCCCTTGGCGTGGGTGTCGCTGATGTTGACAAGAGCGCTGCACCAGGTGGCCTGCGCCGCTTTCACCTCTTCGAGAGAGATGGTTTCAGCCAAGATTTCCGGTTTGGCAAGTGCTGGAGAAGCGAAGCAGCCCAGAGAACTCAGGGCGATGATGAAAGATAGGGCTCGACGAATCATTGATCGACGATATCAACATGATTAATGTAGTCATCTTGGATGCCCTAACTGTTTGTGAGGAGCACCTTTAAGCATTTATTTTGATCTGCGGGTATCGAGGCGTGCATTGCGTTGAGGTCGTCAGGCTTTGTGGAGCTGGCTGTGGTCTTGTTGTTCTGAGAGACAGGGACAACGGATCAGTCCCGGGGCCGATCTTGCGTTGAATGATGATGACATGCACTGATCGGGTTTGTTTTTTATGAGCCTCCAAGGCTCTATTTCGACATGCTCCTTATTTGTCCAGCATGATGTCAGCAATAGATATGTACCCCGTACTTTCTTGAATGAATGTTTGTATCGGAAGGGCGCTTCTTGCTCGGTTGATTATGCCATCCACTGATGTGCTGATTCACTTTGATTTTAACTCTTTTTGCTGATCCAACTGAGCCTTCAACTGCGCCACAAAATGATGGGCCCAGTCTTAAGTGCTTTTTGTTGGAATTCGTTTGAGTGGCGGGCTGCGTCTTGATCTTGCCTGATGGCCTCCATGCCTGTCTCTCTTGTGATCAACAAGAAAAAAGAGGGAGAGCGATGCTCACCCTCTTTTAAATGCTGATCCTCTAGTAGGAGGGCGTTCTTGATTTTGATTGATGATTACACGAGTTGTTCGTTGATCAGGGTTGCGACTTGTGGATCATGGGAGGATGTTATGAAGCAATCGCCTGCGGATTCCCAGGGATTGAATGGGACTCTTGAATCATTCAAATCAATCATTTGTTCTGTGAATGAGTTGACGCATGTATCGGCACTATGAGAATTAGATTCTCTTGATTCTGCATAGTTTGTGATGGGGTCAATTGTCTTGAATGCGACGTCTGCTCCTTCGAACTCATACTCATACTCGTACTCATATTCGTAGTCGTCTTCAAGCTCATCATCATCCTCATCGTCGAAGTCGTAATCTTCTTCGTCGTTGTAGTAATCGACAAAATCATCTTCATAGTCGTCTTCAAATTCGTCGTTGAAGTCGGACTCGAAGTCCTCTTCAAAGTCGTAGTCATCGTCGTAATCACCAGCGTAATAGTCCTCATCGTCATACTCGTAATCATCATCGAATTCGTCACCGTCTTCGAACTCAACAGCTGTGTAGGCAAGACTGTAAAGGCTGTCTTTTAGGGCTTCGAATTTAATAGGTCGTTTTGGGTTAATATCGAGCAGCTCAGTCACATCTCGCATGCTGAGATCTTCGTCCATGATGTATTCGGTTAAATCGATAATGTCCTTTTGATCAACAGCTCTCCACTTGAAGGGAGACTTTAGGTCTGAGTAGTCGTCAAGGAAGTTATCAATTTCAGAAATTAGATCATCGGCTTCTCCATCGAGATCGATGTCATCTTCAAAATCAGAATCCTCATCTTCACTGAACTCGTCTGCGAGATCATAAAGACTGTCTTCGAGCGCTTCGA